>JANXRR010000050.1 GCA_025356795.1 Bacteroidia bacterium | reverse complement strand
TTCTCAATAATGGATATTGCGGGGTTAGTTTTAGATTGGATCGAATCAAAAAAAATTGAAAGGCCAGTACTCATCGGACACTCATTGGGAGGATATGTAGCGTTGGCAATGGCGACTAAAAAACGAAAGTTATTTAGCGGCTTAGGCCTTTTTCATTCAACACCAGAATCGGACAGTCGAGAAAAAAAAGAAAGTCGGGACAAAGTGATCGCTTTTGTTTCTAAAAATGGAGTTCAGGCCTACATTAACAGTTTTGTGCCTGCCCTATTTTATCAAAAGGATAACCCTGCCGTGGATTTTATTCATAAAATAGCATCTCAAACTAAAGAAGAATCCCTTATCAACTATTTAATGGCAATGAGAGATCGGCCAGATTATAGTGAAAATTTAAAAAGTCTTGAAATGCCAGTATTCTATTTATGCGGAACTCACGACACAATCATTAATATTACGAATCTTAAAATTCAAGCAGAATTATCCGAAAATTCTCATTTTTTTGAGCTTCAAAATGCCGGCCATATGGGAATGTTTGAAAGCGACCGGGAATCAGATATAATCATCAAAAAATTCTTACTCAGCTGTTTTTAAATAAAAACCTTAAAAAAGTGCGGTGTATTTACATATATTTGAATTAATCGACTTGGAATTGGTGACAGCGGTTTATTATATTTGCTAACCTCAACAACAAAAACATAAAAAATAATATCCATGAATGATCAAGTTATTGACCCTCACAAATATGATGATTGGAACTTACTGGCCGCAAATGTGGCATATATCTGCTGGGCAGCTGGCATTCTGATAGTTTTGGGCTATTTCATCCGGCTTGCCACTAATGGAGACAATAAGGATAAATATGATTTCATTAATAAGTATGAAATTTCATCCCTATGGATAGCAACCATAATTATCATTACGGGCGCTGGTTTCTTTTTTAATTCAGCAATTGTTGAGTTAAAAACTATTATGATCTTCGTAAAATTGTTTTTAACCATTATGATGGGAACAATTACTGCGGTTATCATTCAAAATCTTCTCAAATTTTATTATCCTTTTTATATCGAAAAAAGGCTTAAAGTGTTGCGTTACAAGCCTCGGATTTCCCCTAAGACAGGTAAGGCCATGAAACTTTTGAGTGAAGAAGAGGAAGATGTATATTTAGATGAAGGGATGCAGGCCGAAGAGAATGTTTTCTCTGTAGATTATGATGTTTGGAAAGATGAAGAGAGTGGTTTTATTAAAATAGAAAAATACTCGGGCCATCTCCACGCTATTCAGTGTCCTGAATGCAATTACCAAACGTTTAAAGTAGTAAAAGAAGAGGTAGTTAGACCTGCTACTGCAACGGACGAAGGAGAATTGACAAAGCACTATCAATGCGGATATTGTTTATATAAAGCTAAAAAATCAGTGGTACTTAAGATAACTTCAAAGATTCAAGAGACAGCATAGGCTTCTTTAAATGAGTAATAAAAAAGGCTTCATGAATTGAAGCCTTTTTTATTTACACCTAAGTTGAGGCAATTTTATTTGATCTATATAAAACTTCATTCGAGAATGATTTGAATCCATCAAATCAATTTTTTCAACTAGTGATTGTTTATGGTTTACGAATACTTCAACGTAATTTTCGCCCAGCAAATACAAATTGATTTTATATCGATAATATCTGATAGACATTATAAATATGCCTTTTTCATAAAGTACCTTTATTTTTAGATCTATCGAAAAAGACTTAAAATCTTCAATTGAATTCATTATCGAATTTATGAAATTTTGAAGGAAGATAAATCACCTTAATAAATAAAGCCCCATGTTGGGGCTTTATTTATTAAGGGTGAATGACGGGGCTCGAACCCGCGACCTCCAGAATCACAATCTAGCATTCTAACCAACTGAACTACATCCACCGTGTAATTGGTTGGCAAAGGTAGCCAGCCATGATTAATTTGCAAAAATCATTTTTCAAACAGTAACCGCTTCCCTGCTTGCCCTTCATTTAGTTTCCCATGATGATATGCCAAATGACCAGAGACGATGGTGCTTTTTATTGTTGATTTAAAATCAACGTCTTCGAATGGAGACCAACCACATTTAGATAAAATATTTGTTTTATTGACTTTCCAAGGTGCATTCAAATCAACAAGAACTAAATCGGCATAATATTGTTCACGTATGTAGCCTCGTTTAAAAATCTGAAAGAGAATAGTTGGGTTGTGGCTCATCTTTTCAACTATTCTTTCAAGTGAGATTTTACCTTGATGATAAAATTCTAACATTGCCACCAAACTATGTTGAACTAATGGCCCACCGCTGGGTGCTTTATAATATATGCCTTGCTTGTCTTCTAGGGTGTGTGGTGCGTGATCGGTAGCAATAACATCTATCCTGTTGTCTAAAACTGCTTGAAAAATAGCTTGCTGATCAGTTGCTTTCTTAATAGCAGGATTCCATTTAATAAGATTGCCTAATCTCGCATAATCGCTTTCGTTAAACCACAGATGATGAATACATGCTTCCGCTGTGATTTTTTTTTCTTTTAATGGCAAGCTATTATCAAAGAGCTGAGTTTCCTTTGCCGTTGAAATATGTAATATATGTAACCGTGTGTTCCATTTTTTGGCAAGAGAAACAGCAAAGGAGGAAGATTTGAAACAGGCTTCTTCAGAGCGGATTAGTGGATGGAATTTAGCCGTCAATGCTTCGCCATATTCTTTTGTATAGGCTTCCATATTGGCCCGAACTGTGGGCTCATCTTCACAATGAGAAGCAATTAACGAAGGGAATTTAGAAAAAAAAGCTTCTAGTTTTTTAGCATCATCTACAAGCAGGTTACCCGTTGAGGAGCCCATAAAAATTTTTAAACCACATACTTTTGAAATATCGGTTTTTAAAACTTCCTCAATATTATCATTAGAAGCTCCCATAAAAAATGAATAGTTAGCAAGAGAGCTTTTTGAAGCTATTGAATATTTTTCTTCTAATAATTGTTGGGTAAACGTAGGCGGAATTGTATTGGGCATTTCCATAAAACTAGTTACCCCGCCAGCAACTGCGGCCCGCGATTCACTATAGATAGTTCCCTTGTGAGTAAGGCCTGGTTCACGGAAGTGTACTTGATCATCAATAGCGCCAGGCAATAAATATTGGCCGCTGGCATCAATCACCATATCAGCATGTAAATGGCGTAAGTCCTTTTCTATTTTTTCAATGTATTCTCCCTTGATGAAAACATCTGATTCAAACACCTTACCTTCGTTGACAATTTTTGCATTTATAATCAAAATAGAATTCATCTGTTATCATAAATTTGTGTCCATAAATCTAGTTAATCCATGGGAAGCCTTCAAACTCAATAAGCAATTGCTGGATGCGATTAGCGATGCTGGGTTTTTATCTCCCACTGAAATTCAGCAAAAAGCAATACCCATAATTACCGCAGGCCAACATGTAATTGGCATTGCCCAAACTGGAACCGGAAAGACTGCCGCGTATCTCCTTCCGATGCTAATGAAAATAAAGTATGCTCAAGGCAGCGAGCCACGGGCATTAATATTGGGACCTACAAAAGAACTGGTGGTGCAGTTGGCCGAACACGCAAACATTCTTGCCAAGAATACGGACTTGCGTATAGTGGCGCTTTATGGTGGCGTGGGTCCAAAAACACAACTAGACCAACTAGCGAACGGTGTTGATATTCTGGTGGCTACTCCTGGAAGATTTATGGAATTATATCTTAAAAAAATATTTGAAGTAAAATCAATCAAAACGTTGGTGTTGGATGAAGCCGACAGAATGATGGACATGGGTTTCATGCACCAGCTCAGAAAAATATTTGAAGTGATCCCTTCTAAACGCCAGAATCTATTATTCTCTGCCACCTTTCCCGCCAAAGTGGAAAAACTTTCGCAGGATTTTTTAGAGTTTCCCGTAAGGATAGAAATAACACCACAGGCAACACCTTCAAAACAGGTAGAGCAGGAGTTATATCATGTTCCAAACTTGAGAACAAAAATCAATTTTGTTGATTTTCTTTTGCATCAAGAAGAGTTTAGCCGTGTTATGATTTTTGCTCGCACCAAAGAATCGGCTAATAATATTTACAAATTTATTGAAAGGAAAGTTTCAGGCTCGGTAAAAGTTATTCATTCTAATAAAGGGCAGAATAGTCGCATCAATGCCATCAATGAATTTAAAGAAGGTAAACTAAGAGTGCTTGTTTCCACAGATGTATCTGCGCGAGGTATAGATGTGGTTAAGGTTTCGCACGTAATCAATTTTGATGTGCCTAACCTATACGAAGATTATGTTCACAGAATAGGGAGAACCGGAAGGGCACTACAGGCAGGCAGGGCCATTACGTTTGTAACCAGAGCTGAAGAATATCACATTGAGCGGATTGAGAAAATTATTGGGCTGAAAATTCCTGTGAAGGAAATGCCAGCGGAAGTTGAGGTTGCTGAAACCACTTTTGAAGAAGCCCAATTGATGGCACGTGAAATTGATCGTCAGAAAAGATTAGATGACCCTGAGTTTAAGGGAGCCTTTCATAAAAAGAAGTGGGAGGAATAAGGGTTACTAGCCATTAATTGTCCTAACTATTGTAAATCTAATGAGTGAGGCCAATCAAACTATTCTTTTGTAAATTTTGGAGTTATTACTATTTACCGAGTTTTTTTTAAATGGCAATAAATACTTAGCATTAAAACCATGCTCAATTCATACATTTCCTACAATTTAAATTAAAACTATGAGCTACTATAAAAACGTAAACGGAAAAAACTTGGATGGTCATTTGTTAGACATGGCCGATAAAGCAGTAGAAGGAGAAGGTGATGGCCGGATCTCCCGAAAGGATGCAGAATCACTTATAGCAGCAGTTGTAGATGGTGGTGCTTACACCGATATAGAAAAAGCTACTATGGAACATATTCGCGACAATTATAAATGGACCGAAAGTGCAAACGAGTGGTTTCGGAGCCAGATTGCAAGTCGGGCTGCTAAAAAATAAGTCAACTCAACTTAGTAAGCGAGTTTAATGCGAAACTATAAGGTTTTCTGGATTTCGATGAACAAACTTTATCCGTTCATCGAAACCAAGAACTCTTGGTTGTTACGGGTTCCTTTCATTTTGCTTTGAAGAAACTCCATTGCTTCTACCGAGTTCATATCGCTCATATACTTTCGTAAAATCCAGACACGGGCAAGTTCATCTTCCTTCATCAACAAGTCTTCTCTTCTTGTGCCTGATGCGGGCACATCTATAGCTGGATACACGCGCTTATTAGAAAGCTTGCGATCTAATTGAAGTTCCATGTTACCTGTTCCTTTGAACTCTTCAAAAATAACTTCGTCCATTTTAGAGCCTGTATCTATTAGGGCAGTGGCAATGATAGTAAGAGATCCGCCATTTTCCACATTACGCGCTGCGCCAAAGAAGCGCTTGGGTTTATGTAACGCATTGGCATCAACACCACCGGAAAGAATTTTTCCAGATGAAGGAACAACTGTATTGTAGGCTCTGGCTAAACGAGTAATTGAATCTAATAAAATAACCACATCGTGGCCGCATTCTACCATACGTTTTGCCTTTTCTAACACGATAGAAGCAACCTTGACATGCCTGTCTGCCTGTTCATCGAACGTAGAGGCAATTACTTCGCCTCTCACGCTTCGAGCCATATCAGTAACTTCTTCCGGGCGCTCATCAATCAACAATACAATCAAATAAACTTCCGGGTGATTTTCTGCTATTGCATTGGCAATTTGTTTCAACAAAACCGTTTTGCCTGTTTTAGGTTGTGCTACAATCATTCCGCGTTGTCCCTTTCCAATGGGTGCAAACAAATCAAGAATGCGGGTAGACATGTTATCGGGCGTAGTGCTGAGCCTCAACTTCTCTTCCGGGAAAAGTGGTGTTAAATATTCAAACGCCACACGGTCGCGAATTTCTTCTGTTGTTT
>JANXRR010000015.1 GCA_025356795.1 Bacteroidia bacterium | reverse complement strand
CCAAGTTGCTTTTATGCTGGTAGGGTTAGGGGTTGTACTTAGTGAACTTACATCATTGGTAGGTTGTGGTAAGGAAATAGCGTAGGTGGGGCCAGTGAGGCCTGTTGGTATTTTGTTACCACCAATGTCAACAGCAGAACCATTGCCCTTAAAATCAACACGCAACGGTCCGCTACCCGAAATATATTCAACATTGATATTGAAAACAGTAGAGGATATGGGCACGATCAAGGTGCCTGCCAAAGGGAAATTAAGATTAAGAGGAGATATATAATTAAACAGAAGATTACTTGAGAAATTTCCATCATCAAACGTGGTGATGGGTTCAGAAAACGTAAGTGTGTAGAATGTGTAATCTGTATTAAGGGTAGGGGTAGTGCCATTGATACTTGCGCTCCACGAATTTATGATAGCAGGGTTTACTACCATTGATACAAGCGTGGGCGCAATGTCATCTTGTAGGGTAAACAGCGTTGAAGTTAAGGTAGTCCCGCTCGACACAACTTGTGATAATCCAATATCTGAAAGAGTGTTGAAACTAAGTTGCAACGCAGGTAAGGCAGAGGAGAAGTAAGGCTCAAGATTGGCGTTAATAAAATAATAATAGGTGGTGTTTGCGGGTATTGTTTCCCCTGTAATGGAAGAAAAGACAATGGAACTTGCTGTAGTGTTCACAGTGGCGGTTAGCACAGTATTGTCGCCCGTAGTGGCAAAGCTGGCATCGATTGATCGAACTAGTTGCATGTTTTTAATAAGGCCTGTCGGGTTGGCTGTTGTAGCAACTGTTAGGCTAGTAACGTTTACGGTAGCATCAACATTCAAGGCAGAGAAACCTAATAACGCTACTCCTCCCCCCACACTGGCAGTGCTAGTGGGTATAGGGCTTGTGGCAATACCTGTACCTGCCGAAACAATGGTGGTGGGTGAAGTAATATTGGCAGTTAATCCTGTTGGCTGCACGGGTATGCTGTAGTTTCCAGCCTTTGTGCCGGTGAGCGTGTAGTTGGTAGATACTACCAAACCATTGCCCACAGCAGCTTGTGAGAAAGTTGCATTGGGGACACTTAAAAAAACGTTCCCCGCGTCTGCAGCAATCACACCTGAGTTCAAAGATGCCGTTCCACTCAGTGTAGCGGCAGTAGTGCCATCATAAAATTTATTGTTCGCGGTAACTCCACTAAGGTTTACAGTCAAAGGCTTTTGTGTTATGTTGGCCGTTAGGCCTGTTGGTTGAGAAGGGATGTTGTAATTGGCAGCCTTCGTTCCCGATATTGTATAATTGGTGGTAACTGCTAATCCGGAGCCTGCAATTATTTGCGGAAAAAGAGCTCCTGGTGCACTCAAAGTAACAAACGAAGCGTCAGCAGGAACAACCCCTACCAATGCAGCCGTATTTGTTAGTGTTGCCACATTGGTACCATCGTATGGTTTATTGTTGGCCGTAACTCCAGTGAGGTTCACTGTGAGTGACATTGCGGTAATGTTTGCTGTTAATCCTGCAGGTTGGGTAACGGTATAATTACCACCTTCTGTGCCGCTCAAGGTGTAGGCCGTTGTTATAGATATACCCGCACCGACAGTTGCCTGAGCAAAATTTGCATTGGCACCACTTAAGATAACATTGTCGCCTGAAAATACTGTATTCAGCACAGCTGTCCCATTGATGATTGCTGTAGTGGTGTTGTCATACGTTTTAGTGGAAGCAGTGATGCCTGTAACAGTTAAAGCAAAAACCGTGATATTGGCAGTTAATGAAGGTTGTGTTACGGTATAATTGCTAGCCTGGGCACCTGATAAGGTGTAACCAGAAACAGAAAGGGTTATACCAATTCCCACCGATGGCGTAGCAAAAGTAGCAGTGGGCGCCCCCCCACTGGTTACTACATCGGCACCAACTTTTCCATTCAGCACAGGTGCTCCAGTAAAGGAGCCCGCAGTAGTTTGATTATACACCCTATTGGTTCCCAGAAGGCCCGTAATTGTTAAATTTTTTGCTGTAATGTTGGCTACCGATAAACTGGGTTGGGTAACCGTATAATTAGCTGACTTAGATCCGCTTAACGTGTAGTTTGTTGTTACCGCCAATCCTGTGCCAACACCAAGTTGGGAGTAGGTGGCCGCTGGGGCGGATAAGACAACTGGAGACCCAACATCGGCAGGAATGACCCCGTTCAAGGTTCCGCTACCCGTGAGCGTAGCAATGTTATTGCCATCATAAATTTTATCGGCAGAGCTAACACCCGTTACCATGATAGCTAATGAAGTGATGTTTGCAGTTAATCCACTGGGTTGGGTCACCGTATAATTTCCTGCTTCAGAACCAGATACAGCATAAGAAGTATTTATCGTAATGTTATTGCCAACGGTGGATTGAGCAAACGTGGCTCCTGGTGAGCCTAAATTCACTACATCACCCGAAAGCACTCCGTTTAAGGTAGCGGTGCCTGTGAGATTCGCAGCATTGGTGTTATCATAGGTTTTATTATTGGTAGTAACGCCAGCTATGTTCACAGTAAGGGCTATGGCAGTAATGTTTGCAGTTAAGCCCGTAGGTTGGCTCACAGTATAGTTACCGGCCTGAGCACCACCTAATGTGAAGCCTGATACCGTTAATGGTTTGCTGGTGCCAACAGCAGCAGTAGCAAATGTTACCGTTGGAGACCCTGTGATGGTTACTACATCACTCCCCACTATTCCAACCAATGTTGCTGTTCCTATTCCTGATAAAGTTCCAGAAAGACCTTGGTCATATACTTTGGTATTGCCACTAAGGCCTGAAATGGTCAAGTTTATTGCAGTGATGTTTGCAGTTAGACCACTCGGCTGCGAAACTGTATAATTGCCTGCGTCCGCACCTGTCAAGGTATAGTTGGTATTCACGGTCACCCCGGTTCCCACATTGAAGGAAGCGAACACCGCATTGGGTATACTTAGCGCTACTACATCACCTGAAAACAGGGGTTCAACAATAGAAGCTGTCCCAGTTAAACCTGCAGTGGCCAATCCATCATATGGTTTGTCGTTGGCTGATACGCCTGTTAAATTAACGGTAAGCGGAAAAGCGGTAATATTGGCCGTAAGTCCTGTGGGTTGTGTAAGCGTATAGTTGCCCATGTCGGCACCGGTAAGGGTAAAACCCATTACAGTCAACGGTTTTGAATTGCCAACGTCTACAGAGGCAAACGTAGCACTGGCAGATGACCCATCCACCCCAACAACATCCGGACTAAGCACCCCGGTTAGCGAAGGTGTTCCACTAAAAGTAGCTGCGAGGGTTTTATTATATACCTTATTATCGCCAGTAAGTCCTGAGATGGTGAGGGCTATGGCAGTAATGTTTGCAGTTAAGCCAGTAGGTTGGCTCACAGTATAGTTACCTGCCTGAGCACCACCTAATGTATATCCTGAAACGGTTAATGGTTTTGACGTGCCAACTAACCCATCGGCAAATGTGGATGTGGGCGAACCAGATACACTAACAACATCGCCACTGAAAATACCCACCAAAGTTGGCGAGCCAGAAAGCGAGGCCGCTAAACCTTGGTTGTAAGCCCTGTTTACACCACTAACACCTGAAATAGTAAGGTTGAAGGTGGTAATATCGGCACTGAGCGTGGGTTGGGTAATTGTGTAGTTAGCAGATTCTGTACCCGATAATGTATAGCCGGTTACGTTCAGTATCTTGCTCGTCCCAACTGTTGATGTAGCAAACGTGGCGATAGGTGAGCCACCTAAGCTGACCGCGTCTCCACTAAAGATGCCCACTAAAACGGCAGTGCCAGTGAAAGATCCTGCCATAGTTTGATTATACGTTTTATTGCTTCCGGTTAGCCCTGAAACAGTGAGAGCAAAAGGAGTAATATTAGCCGTTAATCCAGTCGGTTGAGTAAGTGTGTAGTTTCCAGACCCAGTGCCTGACAATGTATAACCTCCAACAGTTAATGCTTTATTGTTAGCAACTGTTGCGTTGGCAAACGTAACTGTGGGTGAACCACTTATTGTAATAGGGTCGCTATTAACAACACCTACAAGGGTTGGAGTACCACTTACTGAACTGGCGGTTGTTTGATTGTAGACTTTATTGACTCCACTAAGGCCAGAAATGGAAATAGCTAGCGTGGAAACAGTAGCATTGCTGTTATTAACGTTTTGTGCTTTGTTATCGCCAGTTGTATTTAAATCTACAGAGCCCGGTTGGTAATTTCCTACAGAAGCTGTTGCTGCGATTCTTGTAAAAATAGTGGTTGTGCTCACATTGCCACCTGCTTGCACAAGTGTTAAGCTGGTTGCATACCCGCTTCCCGCGGATAGGGACACTTCAAGTCCTGAGGTGGGCGTAATGTCAATATTGGAAGTCAAATTTGCTCCAGAGACAGTGAATGATGCTGAACCACTGGCAGTACCGTAAGTTGTATTGGGCAAGGTTATACTGCCACCACTTTTTGTAATAGAGGGGCCTGCGGGTGCAGCTTTTACATATCCAGCTATCAATACAAAAACAATAAATAGAATTTTTTTCATACAATAAAAATTTATGTCACTTCAAAAGAATGAGTACACAACAACAATATAGAATTCAAGATTTTAATAAGCACTTTGTCATCGCCTGTGTTGACAGGTTGAACCAAGAGCTAGTTTTAATTTCCTGTACTTTCAATTTAGATTAAAGCAAGACAGTGTTAAAACTTATCAGCGCATAGACAATTTTTCCTATTGGATGTTCCCATCCTTATCGGTCTTCATCAGCATAAGGGTTTTAGTTCCCCCCAAGTTGGTAGTTCCTAAGAGTACGAAAGATCCGTCATTAGCCTGTATGATAGAAGCTCCAAAATCATCTTCTTTGCTACCGTAATATTTTGGCCAACCAGTTGCTAAATTCCCAAAGCCATCTACTTTTATAAGCATGTATTCAGTCTTATTACTGTTTTTTGAGTAATCAGGAATATTGCTTGCATCAACACTTCCTAAAACGATTAATCCACCTTCTTGAGTTGATGATATGGAATAACCAGTTTGCTTTCCTGGCATCTTAAATGTTACCTGACCTCCGCCTTTAATGGAGGTAGAAGTAGCTTCGGAGGTAGTTAAATCAATAATTTTCGAGTCTCCAAGTAAAGAAAAATTTTCGCTTAACAGATAGTAAAAAATATCATTATCTCCTTTTTCATCGGTAATTCCTGTAAGGGCAAACCCATTGCCATACCTAGATAGATCAAAAGGGGTTTGATTTACCGTTGGGGTTCCTAACGTTGAACCTGAGTTTGCTTGATTTGAATTTTGAGGAGTTTGAATAACCCTTACACGATTGGTGATTTTTACATCGGGAGTAGCCCAATAGACAAGGTTTTTAGAATCAACATATAACTTGTTCACGATGGATTTACTGAATCCAATAGGTTTGATCCAATTCCATTTATAAGTGACTTTATCTAGTTCGCCAAGATACATAGTTGATATGCCGTTATTGGTAGTTGCTGATAAACAGGTAACGAGGTAGTTGGCGTTATTATTAAGCGCAACACTAGCTCCGAAAATTGCATTTTGATTGTCAACCTTTGGATATTTAATGGCAGCCGTCCCTGTTTTAGTAGTATCTCCATTTATATCAAGTGTATATATATTCGAGCTACCCAATAGCAAGTAACCAGTAGGAAGAATGAGTAAATCCCTTAAAGAATCAACTTTATCCTTAAAAAATAATTGTTGCCATTCTTGATTTCCATAAACATCCGTCTTTATGACTTTAGCGCCATAAGGATTATCTTTTTTGCCATTCGAGAGAATGATGAAACCATTGTCGGGCGTTTGCTTTATTAATTTAGCCTCATCGTTTGTTCCGCTATTAAAATAACGAACAAAGGTGGCAGGTTTTGCTATTTCAACACCTTTTTCAGAGCTGCAACCAGCAACGATAAGACCGATAAAAAAAATAATTCTTTTCATTACTAATGATTATTTAACCAGTTTTTTGGGGATAAAAATTGGGATAATAACTCCCATGGTTCCCATTAAATTATGGATTTTGAAATTTGGAGGTTGATATCCGTAATCAAATAAAGCTTCGGAATTAGAACGATTGGTATTGGTAACATTTGATAGGCCATATTGAAAACGAGCATCGGCAGTTACATAAATAGAACCAATTCTTACCTTACCACCAATCATAACTAATGCTGAGTAAATAAGCTTATTGAAAGACTTGGTAGAATTAATGGTAGATCCTGAAATTGAAAATGTAGACGATCCACTTGTCTCATCTAAACGTGTGGTGGTTATTACATATTCTGAGCCTAACAAATAACTAATACCAGGACCAATGCCAATGAATGGATTCAATGCACTTTCCTTAAACAAATCATAATGAACCATTGGGTAAAAATCTATTTTAGTCATGTTAAAAGAATTCTTTAGTGATCCTGCTGATGTTTGCGCAGAAGGATATAAAAAAAGCTTTGAATTTTCATAGCTGAAACTTTTGGACATGTAGTAAAGTTCTGGTGCAAATGAGAGCCTATATTTTACGGAAATTAATTTTTCTACTCCAACGCCTATGTAAAT
>JANXRR010000013.1 GCA_025356795.1 Bacteroidia bacterium | reverse complement strand
CAACAACCCATTTTTTACAGATTGAAACCGAGTCTCTCCACCTTTTTCAAGTAGTAAAGGCTTATCAAAATTGAATTTGGCGCAGATGGATCTCCAAATTCCGAAATCACCCTCGGGTAATACCAAAGCTATTTTTATAGTAGAAGAGTAGCGATAAAATGCTTCTAGTGTATGAAGCAATATTGGTTTGCCATTCAACTCTATAAATTGTTTTGGCAAGGCACTTTTAATGCGGGTTCCTGTGCCTCCGGCAACAATGAGAGCATATTCAGATTGGTTCAAAATGCACGTTTCTTATAAAAGTAAAAAAGCTTCAGGGTTTCCCGAAGCTTAAATAAAATATTATTAATTCTTTAAAGAATCATTAACGCATCACCATAAGTAAGAAACTTGTATTTTTCTTTTTTAGCAGTTTCATACGCTTTCATGACTAAATCATAACCTCCAAAAGCGGCCGTCATCATTAGTAAAGTTGATTCTGGTTGATGAAAGTTGGTAATCAATGAGCTACAAATCTTAAATTCATACGGAGGAAAAATGAATTTGTCTGTCCATCCTTCGCGCTCTTTTAAACGATTGGTAGCTGAAACTGCGGTTTCTAACGCACGCATCGAAGTAGTACCAATGGCAACTACCTTCGATTTGCTCTCCAAAGCTTTGTTAACAGCATTTACGCATTCTGTTCCTACAAAGTAGTTTTCAGAATCCATCTTATGCTTGGTAAGATCTTCAACATCTACCGCACGAAACGTTCCCAATCCGATATGAAGGGTAATGAAGGCCATGTCTACACCCTTCAATTGAAGTCGTTTCACTAGTTGTTTTGTAAAGTGCATGCCAGCAGTGGGGGCAGAAACGGCACCTTTATTTTTCGCGAAAATGGTTTGGAACCTTTCTTTATCGGCAGATTCGATTTTGCGCTTAATGTATTTTGGAAGCGGTGTTTCGCCCAGCGATTCAACCACTTTGTTGAATGCATCTGCATCGCCATCAAATAGGAAACGAATGGTGCGTCCTCTTGAGGTAGTGTTATCAATTACTTCGGCCACTAAATCGCCATCACCAAAATATAACTTATTGCCTACCCTAATTTTTCTTGCCGGATCTACCAATACATCCCAAAGATGCATTTCTGCATTTAATTCGCGAAGTAAAAAGACTTCAATTTTGGCACCTGTCTTTTCTTTTCTCCCGTACAATCGGGCGGGAAAAACCATGGTATCATTCGCTACCATAATGTCGCCATCATCAAAGTAGTTTACAATATCTTTAAAAACTTTGTGCTCAATTTTTCCAGTGGCGCGGTTTACCACCATCAACCTTGATTCGTCACGATTTTCGGCAGGATGTGAGGCAATTAAACTAGGAGGTAATTCGAATTTAAATTCTGATAATTTCATTGGTAACTTACGGGTTTCCTTAAGGATTTTTTTACGAGTTGCAAAAATAAAGAAACTGCATTGAAATACAACTCTTAATTTTTTTGGGTGCGATCAACGTAACTAAAAGTTTATTTACCCGTCTTAAAGTAAAAATAATACAATGCTTATTCTTTTTTGAGTTTGTTAAGGGCATCAAAGTTTATAAATTAAAGTAATGTTAGCACTACGATTGGTCTTTGAAAGCTTCGGATTTGCCTGGAAGGCATTGAAATCAAATCTTTTAAGAACAATACTTTCGCTGCTGGGTGTTACGGTTGGTATTTTTGCCATCATTGCTGTGCTCACCGTTGTCGATTCCCTTGAAAAGAATATCAAAGACAGCTTTAATTTTTTAGGAACAGGAGTTATATATGCCGAAAAATGGCCGTTCATTGGTGGCCCTGATTTTCCTTGGTGGGAATATATCCGCAGACCAAATGCTTCTTATAAGGATTATAAATTTTTGCAAGCCAATTTAAAAAGCCAAAATGGTATAGCAATTTTTGCCGTAAAGGGAAATACAACCATTAAACGCGGATCAAGTAGTATAAGTCAAATTGGCTTGCGAGGTGGAAGTATTGGTTATGATAAGATTATGACCATAAATGTGGAGAATGGCCGGTATTTTACTATTGATGAAATTGAAGCTGGAAGAAATGTAGTGATATTAGGCTATGAAGTGGCGAAATCTCTTTTTCCCACGGGCGAAAGCCCCATTGGGCAAGATGTGAAAATCAAAAATGCGAAGTTTAAAGTAATGGGTGTGGTAAAGAAAGAAGGCCAAAGTTTTTTGGGTACACCCAGCAACGATTATGGATGCATTATTCCTTATCATTCGTATCGCAGATTATACCAAACAGGCACGGGCATGTGGAACGAAAATCCATCTCGCATTGGCGTTAAAGGTTTTGATTCTGACATTGGTTTGGTTGAACTTGAATATGAAATGAAAGGGCTTTTGCGAACTAAAAGAGGGCTACGCCCTTCTCAAAAAGATAATTTTTCTTTAAACCGACCAGAGGCGATTGCCAATGCTGTAAGTGGTTTATTTGATGTGGTTGGTTTGGCGGGCTGGGTAATTGGTGGATTTTCTATGCTGGTAGGCGGCTTCGGCATAGCGAATATCATGTTTGTTTCGGTAAAAGAGAGAACATCCATTATTGGGCTTCAGAAATCATTGGGCGCTAAAAATTATTTTATTCTTTTTCAATTTTTATTTGAGGCGGTATTTTTAAGCCTTATCGGTGGGCTAGGAGGGCTAGTTCTTGTTTATTTACTCACCCTTATTCCATTTGGCAGCCTTGAAGTGGTGCTGTCAGCAAAAAATATTGTGTTAGGGCTTGGTGTCTCTTCCGTTATAGGATTAGTTGCGGGAATCGTTCCTGCAGCCATGGCCGCTAGACTTGACCCCGTTGCGGCAATCCGTTCATAGGCTATCAAAGGGGCTTCAGTGATTTCTCCTTGCAAAGGAATACATTCATTATTCTTTTAAATTGGCATTTTATTTATTATCAATTAAAAACCAATGCTCACATTACGCTTAATCTTTGAGAGTTTCGGGTTTGCCTGGAAGGCATTGAAATCAAATCTTTTAAGAACAATACTTTCGCTGCTGGGCGTTACGGTAGGTATTTTTGCCATCATTGGCGTTCTTACCATGGTTGATTCGCTTGAAAAAAACATTAAAGACAGTCTTAATTTTCTTGGCACAGGGGTGATTTATGTAGGTAAATGGCCTTTTATAACCGAAGGCGAGTTTAAATGGTGGGAATATTGGAGGAGGCCTACTCCTTCAGTAAATGAATATAGGTTTCTTCAAGCCAACTTAAAAAGCCAGAGTTCAATTGCCATTTATGCTGATAAAAGGAATGTGACCGTCAGGAAAAATAGCAACAGCATTGGCCAGATAATGCTTAGCGGGGCAGGAGCTGGTTATGAAAATATTTTTGAAATTAATATAGTTTCAGGAAGGTACTTTACAGCCGATGAAGTAGAGGGTGGGAGAAATGTTGTGATTTTGGGATCAGAGGTTTCAAATGCATTGTTTTCCAACAATAACCCTATTGGAGACAATGTAAAGATTAAGAACTTAAAGTTTAAAGTGGTGGGCGTTATCAAAAAAGAAGGGCAAAGCTTTATGGGCACACCTAGTAAAGACTACAATGTTATAGTTCCGTATAATTCTTTTCGGAAGTTGTATCAAACAGGTACTGGAGTTTGGAATGAACTGCAATCTACAATCGGTTTAAAAGGCGAAGAATATGATATCGGTTTGGTTGAATTAG
>JANXRR010000614.1 GCA_025356795.1 Bacteroidia bacterium | reverse complement strand
GTAAACTTACTGGTGGCCGAAATTCCATTGTAGGTAGGATCAAGTATTTTATTGAATAGAAATGTGTACGTTAAAAGTTGAAAGTCAAATACAATCATTACATCACGGGAGGAACTAATAAATGCTTTTTCTAGAATGGTTTTGCCGTGCCGTGAGTAACCGCTTACATTTTTTAAATAAATATCGGGTGCTGGATAAACAATTTCTTCTCTTAAAGTAGTACGGTTAAAGCCGATGATACCACGTTTTCCATCCCATGCCCACACCTTGCCAGCAGATTCGTGAAGTGGAATTAATCCATCATTTTCAGAAGTGGTTTTACTACTCATTTCTTGCACCAATGAAAACCGATCCTGCCGATAATGATACTTACTTAGGCCTTCGCGATGACCGATCCACAAATCACCTGCACTATCTTCAAAAATAGATACTGGGTGATTGCTCGGAATGGAGTTGCTATCGCCTTTTATATGACGATAGATGGTAAACGAATAACCATCAAATTTATTAAGTCCATCGGGTGTGCACAACCAGATAAAACCTTTCGAGTCTTCAAAAATACTCCATACAGTACTTTGCGATAAACCTTTTTCAACATTATAATGGTCAAAGGTTAAGTCTGGGTGTTGGCCATTACTTTTCGATGCCATTAGGGTAGCAAGTGTTATTGACAGTAGCAAGTGTTTTACAGTTGCTACTTTTCTGGCAGTGATAATGCGTTTTTTTAACAAAAACATTCTCTAAAAATACTACAAATGGATTATGGTATGTTAATATCTACCCAACCAAATTTGGAACGCATTAAATGCATAACTCCAAACCTATGAAAAACACTAAGAACCCATTACTTACACCTAGAAGCTTTTGGCGTAATAACTTAAAACAACTAGCATTTGTAATTGCTTTAGTGATGTTTGCTAACTCAGGGCATTCGCAAAATAAACTTTTCAGCAAACTCGTTTCTAAAATCGCAAAAAAAGCGGGAGGCGCAAATACAGTCTCTACAGCTACTTTAAACGATCTTTTACCTACAGTTGGCATTGGAAGCAATTTGTATCCAATTGAGTTGGGGACAATCTCACAATCGTTTTTTGGAGGTTGGAAAACGGGGGGGGATCAGGTATTTATTATGTTCACAAAAAAGAATGAACCGGGTTTTTACAAAATTGATGGCACGGTAACTCTTGATGGAAGCCCTATGGAATATACAACGGCAGGCCTGTACAGTTTTATCTCCGCAGCAAATGCCTCACCTAGGAAAATAGAAATCACAACATCGACAGGTCAAAAATCCAATTTTACTATAGCTCCGGCTTCTAAACCTATCAAAGTAATTTCAATCAACGGCCAAAAAGATAATGTTTCACTCGATCTTACCAAAGATGTGATAATAGAACTTGAGGGTGCGGCAAATTTGGGCAATGCGTTGTTGAAGGTAAGTTTAGCCATCAATCAACTAAGCATTAAAAGTATTTACGATGTTTGCTTTATTCATTCAGGTTCAACGCTTTCCATTCCCTCGGCAGCTTTTAGAAATATAGGTATTACGCCTGGAGGAAATGGCGTATACAATTATAAAAACAGTTTTTTAGCGGTAGAATTATCGAGTGTAGAAAATGCAACGGCCACCTCTGGAAGTTTCCCATCTGTGCAATATACTAGTTCGTTCAGCGATGGAAAATTTGTAACAGTAAAAGTAGAACCCAATTTAAATATCGGTCTACAGGTTAAAGCCACAGACAAGAATATGGATTACCAGTTCTTTAAACCAAATGCATTTTTAAGTCGACCGTTTGGGCTTTTAAAAAAGATAGGTGCCATGTCCTTTTCAATTCGTGGAACTACTTTTCATGAATCAGTAGAAACAAGCACATCTACAAGCACGATTAATATTGGAAACACACAACAAACCACCTCAAATACTAAGACCACAATAACCACATTGGAATTCCCACAACAGCCAAACGAAGTATGGGATGCCCTATTAGAGAAATTATATCCTCAATTTATGGCAGTGGTAGAAAGTGAATTTAATGCGAGTATTATACCAGTGGATAAGATAACCCAGAGTGATGCATATAAATTTACAACAGCCTTTGCTAAAGATGATGCCAATACAAAGGTTGCCTTTGCCCGATCTTTCAGAAATACCAAAGTGCTATCGGCCTTTATGCCAATGGGCGATGGTTTTGGAACAAATGGGGTGAACCAACGGATTATGAGAGAAACAGATGCAGATGCACTAATCACATTGACGATAGATTTGGAAATCTCAGAAGGCGCTGATGAATCTATTTTAATGATCCCAAAATTCGCATTTGAAATTGTTGGTAAAGCCAATGGTGAGATTACAAATACAAAATATTGCTCGGGTACTATTAAAAGTAGCACAGGCGTTGCAATCAAAAAAGACATTACCATGCAGCAACTGGAAGCAATTGTGCGTGAAGCTGATCTATTAACTGTTTTTAGAAAGGGGTTGCAAGAGCTTAAAGCAAAAGAAAAAGCCAATGGCGATTACGAAACTGTCTGGGCTCTACAGAAAAATTAATGATCATTGAAAGAACCTTAAAAAGAACTTCTACTTGCGGTTGCTATAATCGTGTTCCAGCTAATAAAAGAAAAGGCTTAGTTATGCTTTTTCACTTGAAAGGCCCTGGTAACGTTAAAGCCTAAACTAAAGTCGCCATTCCTCACATCACCTTGGGTTTCGGTAATAAAGGCTCTTTCGGTGAGGCCCCTCGTATTGGTGATAATGAGTTGAAACACGTGACCACCCGTTTCAATATCAATGCCTATGCCAACAGCATTATAATAAGGATTGGTGCTTCCTACATTGAATCGATGATAATATTCGGATGTTAAGGCAATACTCCTTGAAACTTTTATGCGTCCTGCAAAACCTAAAGCAAACACATCGTTCGTTTCAATGGTTTTATCCACCCTGTTTTTATGAACAATAGTAGGCATCAGTTGCATAGAAAACTTTGGTGAAAATTTTCTAGCTATCAGGAGTTGCCCCGTGTAAGCCATTCTATCTACTAATTCAATTGCATAGCCTGCATCTTGAGTCTGTGGAGACGTTCTAACAGCCCCACTTCCAAAAGCAGTAATAGTAACTGGAAAATTAATTGCTCCTGAACTTTGCCTGATAATTTTATACCGGAGATATCCATCCATTGTCTTATCATAGGAATTTCGTCCAAAGCCAACTCCTAGATTATCGGTGAGGCCGTATTCCAATCCCAGTCGCACGTAAGCCTGATCTAGACCAAAGAGTTGATATGCACCTCCGCTCATGGGGCCAAACCGATGAGCAAAAATAAATTCTAACTGCCCTTTACCTCTCGTTTCAACAGACTGCCCATTAATAATTCTGCTACCTTTAAATGTGGCTGCGGCATAATCTGTTTCTGGCTTTTCATTCGCCATCATTTCCTTCATTAGATCATCTTGAGCGAATAGGTATGATGGGAGTAACACAAGTAAAATGGTAAATCGCAAAATCATAGAATTAAAGCGGTTTGTAAGTGATTTCCAGGTTTACTTCAATTGACTCAGCAATGTTTTTCCACAAAATCTGAGGGATTTTAATATCATAATCTTTCAAAGCCACTACAAATTTTGATTTGGCAATTGCCCTGCCATTTACAAACTCGATAACACCAGGGGCTTCAATATCCCTAGTAACTCCATGAATGGTTAGTTTTCCCACTGCTTTCACCTGCTGCTCGCCTCTGTTATCAATAGAGTAGTTCGTAATCTTCCCTTGAAAAGTTGACTTGGGGAATTTTTCGCTCTCAATGTATTTCTCATTAAAATGTTCTTTCATAAGCGATTTCTTGAATTCAAACTCTTTCATCATCATCGAAAAAACAATATCGCCCGTTGTTGGGTTGAAAAGGCTACTTACATTAGTATTTGTAGCATCAATATCTTCGACAGGTGTTTTTGAAAAAAACATAATAGAAGATTTTTCAACACTATATTTTTGGCTCCAAACTTGGTTTGTTAAAAATAAAATCAAAAAAATAAGAGTTATTTTCATCAGTTTGGTTTTTAATTATTTAACGATCCACTATTTACCCAACAAGCAATTACATCAATTTGGTTTTGGGTTAATGCAGGAGATCCCTGTTGAGGCATGCTGCGATTGCCTGTGCGTGCTTTAATATTTGTCGCATTGGCTTTAACATTATCATACGTGGTCCAATCTCGGCCAGTGCCAACTGAATGGCAACTTGGAAGGGTACAATAAGTAGTCAATAATGGTGCAATATCATTTGCGTAACTTACGGAGCTTTCTCCTACATTAACAGAAGCACTAATGGTTTTAATACACCCCTTGCTATCTTTAACGGAAACACTGTAAGATCCAGCCGATAAATTCAAAAAAGTGGATGCACTTCCAAACCCATTCTTGTTTAATTGATATTGATAGGGAGTAGAACCTTCAGAAGCTGTAACTTTAAGTGATCCATTATGGGCTAAACAACCGGTATCAACTGTGGCCTTAATTGTGGCATCTAAGGTGCTGTTAATGGAGGCTAACGTTACAGTGATTGAACGCTCGCATAAATTGGCATCTTTTACTAAAATACTGTAAGAACCTGATCCCAAATTATTGAATACATTACTCACTTGAAAAGATGTACTGCTCAAGGAATAAGAATAAGGTTGAGAACCACCAACAGCCGTAACAGTAATCATACCATCAGTGGTGCTGCATCCCGTTGGATCAGACTTGGAGTTGGTCAAGATTTTTAAATCAGAAATATTACAGTCAACAATTCGAGGTATATCTCGATAGGTACATGAGAAAAGAATAGAAAACGAAACGAACCAAAATAAGGACAAAGTAATTTTCATACTTTGTAAAAATAGGAAAAAAAGTTCTGAATTTAAAGATAGACAAGATATGACGTTAGGCTGGAATAGCTTGAAAAAGAAAATCCCCCAAAGTCCTTGACCCCGGGGGATAATCCTGTCTATAGTTGGCTTTAATCTGACTCTAAGATAATGGGTAGGACGAGATTGGCCAATGGCTCTCCGACAATTTCAAGTTATTGAAAGTTAAAAGGAATAATTTGCCGTTGAAGTGAAAACTTCATTTAGGATTTGTAGGGTTTCCTTTTATTAAGTCGGTTTTTAAAAACTGTTTTTTCAGTTGTTTTTGCAATTTTGGCTTTGCCCTTGGAAACGTTGTTCTTCTACTAACATCAAAGCATAGATAGCCAATCAAGCAAACGAAAAGAATAACAAACCCAAAAAATATTTTTTTTGATTGACGCATCTAGATATGATTGACCTTAAACAAAAAAGGGGCATAACGCCCCTTTAAAAAAATTACTGAAATATTAATTCAATTTTTTCACTACTGCTTCAAAAGCTGAAGGATAATTCATAGCTAAATCTGCCAACACTTTGCGATTTAAGCCTATGTTGTTCTTTTTTACTTTACCCATAAATTCAGAGTATGACATTCCGTGAAGCCTTGCGCCTGCATTAATCCTTTGGATCCACAAAGCGCGGAAGTCTCTTTTCTTGGCCTTTCTATCTCTATAAGCATAGACCCAACCTTTCTCGATGGCGTTTTTTGCTACAGTCCATACATTTTTCTTACGACCAAAGAAACCTTTGGCAAATTCTAGAATCCTTTTTCGCCTCATCCTTGAGGCAACATTGTTTACTGAACGTGGCATAAATTTTAAATTTTGGCTATGGCGCTCATGGTTAGAGTCTTAGTTGCCAGTTACCGGTTAAACATACTGATTGTTTTCGCAATCAAACTTAGTTAAAACAAATAGGGAAGCATTGGCTTAATATTACCTTCGTCAACCTTTTTAACGGTGGTTTTAGTGCTCAATCTTCTCTTTTGCTTTGTTCCCTTTTTAGTTAGGATGTGATTTTTAAAAGCCTTTTTGCGTTTAATTTTTCCGCTTCCGGTCACTTTAAATCTCTTTTTCGCTCCTGACTTGGTCTTTAATTTAGGCATCTATTTAATTGTTATACTTATTTGCTTTACACTATTTTTTAGGCTTGGCAGCCAACATCATAAACATCCTTTTTCCTTCCAGTTTAGGAAACATTTCTACTTTTCCATGTTCTTCAAGAGCCTGGGCAAACTTCAACAAGAGAA
>JANXRR010000581.1 GCA_025356795.1 Bacteroidia bacterium | reverse complement strand
CTTTACCTACAGTTCCCTGACCTTCAATAATTTTCAAATGGTCAAATGGTGGAATAAAAACGCTATTGTTGCTAGCAGCAAACTCAAGTGCATGTGCTTGACAATCGTCAAACGTATCGCCAATTAATACAATCTCAACATAAGTACTTCCAAACATTTTAACTTGATTGATTTTTTGCTTAGGCGTAATAGTTGGCATATAAATTACACCTTTAATGTTCAACAGTTTGCAGGAAAAGGCCACGCCTTGTGCATGGTTACCAGCACTAGCACACACAATGCCCTGCTTACGTTGCTCATCAGTTAAGCTTTGAATGAGGTTGTAGGCTCCTCGTATTTTATACGATCGAACTACTTGAAGATCTTCACGCTTCAAATAAATTTCGGCATCAAATTTTTCCGATAATTTTTTATGAAATTGAAGTGGCGTTTTTAACACTACATTCTTTAACACTTCATATGCTTGATCGATATTAATAGTATAAGGCATTGTTTGAGTCATATTAAAATAATAGCTATGAGATTAATTCTTTTGATTTAAGCATAAAAAAATTTGAATCCGGAATCTTGAGGAAATCTTTGGTGTATAAATCATACATCAAGAGAAACCAAACTATAATGCAGGGCAATGCTTTTAGTGCATAATATAAAACAAAAACAGCTAGTTGTTTTGAGAAAACATACGTTGGTGCCAAGCCTGTTAACATCAAAACAAAAAGGATGAGAACAATATTTCTTGCTGAAAAAATCTCCTTTTGCATCACTAACCAAAGAAACAATCCAACAATACAAATGATGTAGGTCGGATGCTCAGAAGCTGTGCTAAATAATACAATAAACATTAGCAAGGAGGCCAACACAAATGTTCTAAATTGTTGAGAAGCAAATTGCTTAACACGAAGTAATGGCAACAAGAGTAAAGGCATACCCAAAGCGAAAAACCAAAAATTAGGGATCTCCAAGTGCCCGCTTACTTTCCTGACTAGGCCCATGATGGTGAGGTCAGATGAAATAGACACAATCAATTGAGAGTTTTTGGCAATGAGATCGTAGTACCAATCACCATACGTTTGAATAATATAAGCAGGAGATGATAACGCCATCGGCAGTACAAAAAATACAATCGACCACACTATACAACCAAGTATGAAATTCATTCTATTTTTAGAAAATAAAAAGAAAACCATACCCACCACTCCATATACTTTAGTGAATGTTCCTAACAAAATCCAAAAGGGTGCATAAAAATCTTTTTCGTTTTCTACCATCGCGAAGCTCAATATAATCAGGGCCGAAATGCACGGATTGTATTGATTTGCCCAAATAGAATTAGCAAGTTCGATAGTTGATAACAACATCAATAAAACTTTTATCTCTTGCTTGAGTCTAAGTTTGTTAAGTGCATAAAATAAAATCAGTATGTTAAACAAGCCCCAAAGTAATCCACCTATCACATTAGGAAAAATAGCAAAAGGTGCGATGACTAAACTGAAGGCAGGGCCATAATGGAAAAAATCTCCATGCTCTTGGGGATACCCAGCATAGAGATTTTTTTGATCTATCAAATGCCAAAACATGGCACGAAAGATTTTGTAATTGTTGTGGCGATTGTTTGGGAAATTTATTATCCAGTTAAGTATAGGCAAGGCGATCCAAATTCCTAAAATGAATTTATCGGTCTTAAAGAATTTGAAATTTGTCCAATCGTCTTGCCTTCTTAACGCCACGTAAAAATTAATTTATCATACTTGCCTCCACTGCATTTTTCTCTGGTCGCAAAGAACGCACTGCTGCACCAGCTTGCCACAGTTCGCTTTCGCGAACTTCTTTCAACTCTTCGGCTAGCTTCTCGCGATAATCTGGCTTGCTACAAGTCTCGATTGTGCGTTTTGCTTCCGCACCCGAGGCTACACTCTCATATAATTCTTTGAAAACTGGCAACGTTGCTGCTTTAAATTTTTTCTTCCAATCTAATGCTCCCCGTTGGGCAGTTGTCGAACAATTAGCATACATCCAATCCATTCCATTTTCAGCCACCAACGGCATTAAGCTTTGGGTTAATTCTTCTACTGTTTCGTTAAAAGCTTCAGAAGGACTGTGCCCTTTTGAACGCAACACTTCGTATTGAGCTTCGAAAATTCCAGCAATGGCTCCCATCAA
>JANXRR010000551.1 GCA_025356795.1 Bacteroidia bacterium | reverse complement strand
CAGAAATTGCTGTGATGGGAGCCAAGGGAGCCTCTGAAATTATTTTCAAAAAGGAAATAGCCGAGGCCGCTAACCCCGAAGAAAAATTGGCCGAGAAGGTGGAAGATTATACCAGCAAATTTGCAAATCCCTACCGCGCTGCTAACAGGGGCTATATTGATGAGGTTATCTTTCCAGATCAAACCCGAACGAAATTGATCAAAGCCTTTAAAATGCTAGAAAACAAAGTTGCCAAGTTGCCTAAGAAAAAACATGGCAATATACCGTTGTGATTTTTGCGGATAATAACTTGCTGGTCTCCGCAAGGGAAATTATATTTCCCGCATAATTTTTTCAACTTCAAAATACCTCCCTTCAGCCATTGAAGTTTTTAAAATCCCTGATAAAATCATTTGCTTGAAACATTTCAATTTTCCATAAATTTGAAGATTAATAAATACACATGGACAAAATCAGCAAAAAATTCCTTTTCGAATATCTTAACAATGCATCGCCAACAGGCTTTGAATCATCGGGTCAAAAAATTTGGCTGGATTATATTAAGCCCTACATCAACGATTATATTTCAGACGTGTACGGAACAGTTGTGGGAGTAGTAAATCCAAAAGCGGCTTACAAAGTAGTGATAGAGGCTCATGCCGATGAAATCTCGTGGTTTGTGAATTATATTACAGATGAAGGCTACATCTACGTTCGTAGAAACGGAGGGTCAGATCATCAGATTGCACCCTCCATGCGCGTGAATATTCATACTGATAAAGGAATTGTAAAAGGCATTTTTGGTTGGCCGGCAATTCATGTGAGAGATTCAGGCAAAGAAGAAACCCCCACCCTGAAAAATATTTTTATCGATATTGGGGCAGAGTCAAAGAAAGAAGTTGATGAAATGGGTGTCCATGTAGGGTGTGTTATTACGTTTGAAGATGGCTTGATGGAACTCAATAAGAATTATCTGACAGGTCGTGCATTAGATAACCGAATGGGCGGTTTTATGATTGCAGAAGTTGCCCGAAGATTGAGTGAAAACAAGAAGAAATTACCTTTTGGACTTTATATAGTTAATGCAGTTCAAGAAGAAATTGGGCTTAGAGGTGCGGAAATGATTTCCAGAAAAATAAAGCCAGACTTAGCCATCTGTACAGATGTAACTCACGATACCCAATCGCCAATGTATAATAAAAAGGAGAGTGGGAATTTGAAGTGTGGCGCAGGCCCTGTGTTATGCTACGGCCCTGCTGTTCAAAATAATGTATTGAAAATGATCATTGACACAGCCAATAAGAAAAAAATAGCTTTCCAACGACAAGCTGTTTCCCGGTCAACCGGCACCGATACTGATTCTTTTGCTTATTCCGCAGAAGGTGTTGCTTCAGCTTTGATCTCCTTGCCACTAAAATATATGCATACAACTGTCGAGACTGTCCATAAAGCGGATGTGGAGTGTGTGATCGAACTTATTTATGAAGTTCTGTTACAAGTAAAGGCAGGTCATGACTTTCGCTACATTAAGTAAAATTTATTGCAAACGTTTGAAATAGTAGTGAATTAATTTTTTATTGTTATTTCATTAAGTAATCTTTAAGTCCAAGTTAAATGGAATCATGAGATGGAGAAGCGAATATTTTTCTTTTTACTAATGTTTACCGCTCTAGCGTTTGCGGGCAAGGCTCAAGAGCAACAAGCGAAAGATTTGCATGCTTCTATGATGTACAATTTTGTGAAGTACATACAATGGCCTACAGAAGCCGAGAGTGGAGAATTTATTATTGGGGTTTTTGGTGAAGAAGATGTGTACAACACATTGAAGACAAGGTATGACGGAAAGCCCAAAGGAAATAAAAAATATGTGATCCGAAAATTGACAACAGCGGCTGATGCAGGAGCATGTGCAGTTGTTTATTTAGGAAAAAACAAAAACCGAGAATTTGATGCCATTAAAGCTGTGACGGACGGAAAATCAATTCTTACCGTTACCGATAGCAACAATTTAGGCCGCAAAGGCAGTTGCGTTAATTTTCGGGAAATTGATGGCAAATTAAAATTTGAGATAAACCAAGCTTCAATTACTACAGCCTCACTAAAAGTTTCTACTCAGTTGCTGAGTGTAGCAATAGTTTTATAAAACCCGAGTTGTCTTAAAAATTGTAAAGATCAACGGGCAGGAAAATTGTTGAAATTACCTTTTGTCATCTGAGCCTCATCCGTTTCAACAAAATCATGTAAAGAGATGTAGGATATTCATTTGCCTTCGCATGTATGTTTAGGGGATGGGGAGTATTTTTCTTGGTTTGGCAGCCGAATACTTAATGCACCAGCTTGTTTCATTCAACTTCTTTAATTTTTCACGAAGTATAAAGGCTAAATCCCTAAGAGTTTTAAAAAATCTTACATCAGAAAGAATTGAAGCTAGGCTAAAGTATGCACCCGTGTTGTATCCCTTACTTTTGTATCATACAAACACAAAAGAAATGAGAACTTTAAAGAACACAAACATGAAAAGCAAAGTAACACTGATTTTATGCGCGGTAATTTTCGCGGCAAGTAATTTATTCGCTCAAGAAAGAACCATAGAAGAAATTCACTCTATGATGGTTTTTAATTTTATCAAATATGTTCAATGGCCTAATGCCGACAAATCAGGTGAATTTGTTATTGGTGTAGTTGGTAACGATGAGGTTTACACTAAGCTGAATGCTTGGTACGGTGGCAAGCCTAATGGAACTAAAACTTATGTAATTAAGAAATTTGCTTCCGCAAATGATGTTACTGATTGTCAGATAATATATATCGATAAATCAAAAAGTGGAGACTTTGATGCTATCAATGAAAAAGTAAAAGGAAAATCAACGCTAATAGTAACTAACAAAAGTGGACTTGGCTCAAAAGGAAGTTGCATCAATTTCAAAACAGTTGATGACAAATTAAAATTTGAATTGAACAAACATGCTATGGAAGCTTCGAACCTTAAAGTATCAGGTTCTCTAACTTCAATGGCTATTTTAATCTGATTTTTTAATGGGTGTTGTTTGTGTGGTAAAACCCTCCGATTTTTGGAGGGTTTTTTTATGCCTATATAATTTTAAACCCAACGTATTTACAATCATCCCAAAAGCCCGGATACGATTTGTTAACCACAGAGGAGTCATCAAAGCTTACATTCATTAAAGTTGCTAAGGGAGCAAGGCCCATTGCCATACGGTGGTCGTGATAGGTTTTGAAATTTACATTTTCTAATTTATTGAAGTTAGGTTGTAATGTCCACGTTGACCCTTCTTCAAGAATCTCAGTCCCAATTTTTTTTAATTCATTTTGCAAGGCAGCAATCCTATCGGTTTCTTTTATACGCAGGCTTTCCAATCCTGTAAAAGTTCCTTTTATGTCTTTGGCTGCGCAAACGGGCAAAACAGTTTGAGCTAAATCAGGGCAATTCCTAAAATCCCATTCAATATCTGATTCATGCGGTTGCTTTGAAAGAGTTAATTGGTTTTTTTTATAGACTGATTGCACGCCCAATTTTTTCATTACTTCTATGATAACGCTATCGCCTTGAAGTGATTCTATGGAGATATTGTGAAGTACAATGTTGGCATTTTCTGCCATTGCCACAAAGGCGAACCAATAGCTGGCCGCAGACCAATCGGCTTCAATAGTTAATTCTGTTGGGTGATAGGTTCCTTTTGGAACTATGATTTTATTTCCTGTAAAATCGCACTTTAATCCGAAGTACTCCATTAAAGAAGCAGTCATTTTTATGTAAGGTAAGCTTCCCACATTTCCAGTTAGTTCAATAGTAAGCCCGTCTTGCAATTGGGGTGCTATCATCATTAAGGCAGAAATGTATTGGCTACTCACATCGCCTGGCATTTGAATGACACTTTTCTTTTGGTGTAAAAAACCATTTATTTCCACAGGTGGAAATCCTGCTGTTTCAAGATACTCAATGGAAGCGCCAATGCCCCTCAACGCATCCACTAAAAGCTCAATAGGTCTCTCCTTCATCCGATCTGTTCCCGTCAGAATTTTGTTTTTTCCAGTGATGGCAAAATAAGCCGTAAGAAACCTCATGGTTGTGCCTGCATCCATAACGTTAATGAGCTTGTCATCACTTCCTACCAATGCTCTCATTAGCGAAGTATCTCTTGCCGAGGATAGGTTATGAAGATGAGATTGATTATCCGCCAATGCGTTTAGTATTAACGCTCTATTGCTTATGCTCTTGGAAGAAGGGAGAAGGGCAGGGGTTCCTGAAAGCGAAGTCTGTTTTAACAAAGTTAAGCTCAACGATTATGAATTTAAAAGGTAAAAAATTTTGACATATAGCGTTATCCAAAAAATTTACAAGAAAAATGGAAACAGATGAAACATTTTTATTTTAATTTTGGTTGAAGATAATAATATGAGCACAACACGTAAAATTGTAATTGG
>JANXRR010000547.1 GCA_025356795.1 Bacteroidia bacterium | reverse complement strand
TCAATTACATCATTGCATTGAATAATGTACGCACTCTTCAGGCGCACCATTTGCCCAACTGACAAGCGAAAATATTTCTTTGGGGGGTTTTCCATAAAATCATCTTGCTCAATGAACAACTCGCGCGCAAATGGTATCTCGCGGTTACCTGCCGCATCGTGATCTTCCGGGTTATTCTCTCCCAATAAAATCTCAGACGTGCCTTCAGGGTAATTGGTGAGCACAACTTTTATGGGATCAAACACTACCATCCTTCGTGTGGCAATTTTGTTGAGATGATCGCGCACACAAAATTCCAGCAACCCAACATCAATCAAATTTTCACGTTTGGCTATACCTATTTTATCACAAAACTCACGTATGCTTTCAGGTGTGTATCCTCTTCTGCGCACACCTGCTAGCGTTGGCATACGCGGGTCGTCCCATCCTGCTACCTGCTTCTCATTTACCAATTGAAGAAGCTTGCGCTTGCTCATAATGGTGTACGTCATATTCAACCGCGCAAACTCATACTGATGCGAAGGGTAAATGTTGAGTTTCTCAATGAACCAATCATACAACGCCCGGTGAGGTACAAACTCAAGCGTGCAAATACTATGTGTTATGTTTTCGATGGCATCGCTTTGGCCATGGGCAAAATCATACATTGGATAAATGCACCAAGCATTGCCCGTTCGGTGATGGTGCGCGTGTTTTATACGATACATCAATGGGTCGCGCATGTGCATGTTCACGTGCGCCATGTCAACTTTAGCACGCAATACTTTTTCTCCGTCCTTGTATTTGCCAGCTTTCATATCGGCAAACAAGCGAAGGTTTTCTTCAATGCTTCTATCTCTAAAAATAGTGTTCACTCCATGCTGAGTGGGTGTACCCTTTTTCTTCGCAATTTCTTCACTCGAACTGTCGTCTACATAAGCGAGCCCGCTGTTAATTAAAGTAACAGCAAATTGATAGAGTTGATCAAAATAGTCGGACGCATAAAACTCTTGTGCCCAACTGAAGCCCAACCATCTAATGTCATTCTTAATTCCATCTACATATTCCGTCTCTTCTGTTACGGGGTTGGTATCATCAAATCGCAAATTGGTTTTGCCACCATATTTTAGGGCCAGTCCAAAATTCAAGCAAATGCTTTTGGCGTGGCCCATGTGCAAGTACCCATTCGGCTCGGGTGGAAAGCGGGTAATAATGCTTTTATATTTGCCCGAAGCTAGATCAGTCTCTACAATCTCCTCTAGAAAATTCAAACTCTTATCGTCCATCAATTAAATGAAATTTTAGATCGTAAAGGTATAAGGGTTTTGTTTGGTTTTAGAATAATTTCATGACGAAACAATCCTGCTTTCAAGGTTAATATTGCCAATTCATCTTTTACCTTTGTCATTTAACCAATATCATTTTCCTAATGACAAAACCCGTTCGCGTTCGCTTTGCCCCCAGCCCCACAGGCGCACTTCATATAGGCGGAATTCGGACGGCTTTGTATAATTACCTACTTGCTCGTCAGAAAGGTGGGACAATGATTCTTAGGATTGAAGACACTGACCAAAATCGGTTCGTTCCAGGTGCTGAAGAATTCATCCTCGAGTCTTTGCAGTGGGCAGGAATACAGATTGATGAAGGCCAGGGTGTTGGTGGCCCTCATGCTCCCTACCGTCAATCGGAGCGAAAGCATCTTTATAAGAAATATGTAGATCAATTAATAACTTCCGCAAATGCCTACTATGCTTTTGACAGCGAGGCTGAAATTGAGGCAATGCGCGATCGTTTAAAAGCTGAGGGAAACGATAATCAGCAGTATGGAGTTCATTCACGAATGTCAATGAAAAATTCTCTTTCACTGAATGAATCAGAAACTAAGCAATTGATGGAATCAGGTACTTCTTATGTGATTCGCGCCAAGGTTATAAGCGGGCAGGAAGTCGTAGTAAACGATTTAATTAGAGGAACAGTGACCGTTTGGTCTGATACGTTAGACGATAAGGTATTAATGAAGTCAGATGGCATGCCCACCTATCATTTAGCGAATGTGGTAGATGATTATTTGATGCAGATTTCTCATGTGATCCGCGGTGAAGAGTGGCTGCCATCAGCACCACTTCACGTGCTGCTGTATCATTATTTGGGTTGGCAAAATGAAATGCCACAGTTCGCGCATCTTCCGTTATTATTAAAACCTGACGGAAACGGAAAACTTAGCAAGCGCGATGCTGACAAGATGGGCTTCCCCATTTTTCCGCTTACGTGGAAAGATCATCATACCAATGAAGTTGCAATAGGCTATAAAGAAGCTGGATACTTGCCCGAAGCGTTGGTTAACTTCTTAGCGTTTTTAGGATGGAATCCAGGCACTGAACAAGAGATTTTTGCTATGGATGAATTGATCGATTCATTTTCTCTGGAGCGCATCGGAAAGGCAGGAGCAAAGTTTGATATCCAAAAAGCTCAATGGTTCAATCAACAATACATTCGCGCGAAAGCGAATGAGGACTTAGCCAATTATCTGTTGGATTCATTATCGAAAGAAAAAATTACTTGCTCACAAGAATTGGCAGCTAAAATTTGCGGCCTTTTAAAAGATAGAGTCACCTTTCCGCAAGATTTCTGGCTACAAAGTAGGTTCTTTTTTATAGCACCAACCAGTTATGATGAACAGGTTACCAGTAAGAAGTGGAATCAAGAAGCCGTAACTGTTCTTGGTCATTACAAAGATCAACTCAAGCAGCTAACTATGTTAACTGCCGAATTAGCGAAATCAACACTTGAAAAAGTTACCACTGAATTAACAGTAAGCACCGGAAAAATATTACAACCCTTACGAGTGGCACTTACTGGCGGAGCTTCAGGTCCAGATTTAATGGCCTCTATGGAAATTTTGGGGAAAGAAGAAATAACTAAAAGAATTGAACGCGCGTTGAAAACCATACCAATAAAGTAATGGCAAAGAAAGAAGAGCAGTCAAAAAAAAAGCAAAATAAACCAAGAGTTCATTCCGATCTTAGAGGTTTTGAAGTAACCATTAATCAATTTGGCGAACTTCAGTCGAACATGAATATTGAAAAGATCAATGAGTTCTTGAATAAAAATGTTGACGATAAAAAATTGCTTGAAAAAGAAGAAAAGGAAAACTTAAAGAAGAAAAAGAAATAGTTGAACTTTTCACTGCAAGGTTAACTTAAAGTAAACCTTAATTTTAAAAGCCAAAGAATTATTGATAACTAAAAATCATAAACAACCATGCCAGTATCACACGAAATAGACTATCAAATTAAAGGTGAAAGCATTCAAATTGTTGAAGTAGAGCTTGACCCGATGGAAACGGTAATTGCAGAAGCTGGTGCTATGCTGTTTATGGAGCAAGGCATTATGTTTGAAACCAAGATGGGCGATGGCAGTAATACCAATCAAGGCCTATTTGATAAACTACTATCCGCTGGCAGCCGGATGCTTACCGGTGAATCGTTATTCATGACACACTTTACCAATAGAGGAAACAAAAAAGCAAAAGTTGGCTTCTCAGCTCCCTATCCAGGAACCGTTATTCCTATTGATTTAGCCAGAAGTCCCAATAACGAATTAGTAGTTCAAAAGGATGGTTTTTTATGTGCTGCATTAGGCACTAAACTTTCAATTGTGTTCAATAGAAAAATTGGATCTGGGCTCATTGGAGGAGAAGGATTTATTCTACAAAAATTACAAGGCGATGGTAAGGCCTTTGTTCATGCCGGGGGAACTGTTATAGAAAGAACATTAAATAACGAAACCTTAAGAGTAGATACTGGTTGCGTGGTTGCATTTGAATCTCAAATTGATTTTGATGTTGAATCGGTAGGAAGTTTAAAGTCAATGGTATTTGGTGGCGAAGGTATCTACTTAGCTACACTTAAAGGCACCGGAAAGGTATGGCTGCAGTCCATGCCCATTCGTAAACTTATCCAGGCACTTGCGCCCTATGGCGGCAATAGCAGAAAAGAATCTAGTTCGCTATTGGGTGGATTCCTTGAGAGCTAATTGATAATGTCTACCATTAGAATTGGATTAATACGAGAAGGTAAAAATCCACCTGACAAGCGAGTGGCCTTTACACCAGCGCAAGTTGAAGAAATTCAACAATTATATCCCAATGTAAAAATAGCAGTTCAAAGTAGTGATATTCGATGTTTTAAAGACATAGAGTATAAAAACTCAGGTGCGGAAATAGTTACAAATGTAAACGATTGTGATATTCTATTTGGAATCAAAGAAGTTCCGATTGATCAATTACTTGCCAACAAAACTTATCTGTTTTTTTCACATACAATAAAAAAACAACCTTACAACAAAAACCTTCTACAAATAGTGTTACAAAAACAAATTACACTAATTGATTATGAAGCGTTAAAAGATAGTCAAGGAAATAGACTAGTGGCCTTCGGTAGATATGCAGGCATCGTTGGAGCCTATAATGCTTTATGGACATACGGGAAAAAAAATAAAACTTTTTCTTTGAGGCGTGCTTTTGAATGCTTCGATATTAACGATCTAAAAATTGAATTACGAAAAGTAATTCTACCCCCGATTAAAATTATACTAACTGGAGGTGGTAGGGTTGCAAAAGGTGCTATGGAAACGCTTGACACAGCAGGAATTCGTAAAGTCTCCTCTGAAGAATTCTTAACAAAGAAATTTAATGAAGCAATATATGTTCAATTAGGTAGTGCCGATTACCATATTCATAAAGAAGGATTAAATTTCAATAGAAATGAATTTCACCTAAATCCAGAAAAGTACAAGTCTGATTTTTTAAAATACGCAGCAGTAGCCGAAATCCTAATTGCAGGTGCCTACTGGAATCCAAAAGCCCCCAAGCTTTTTCAACATGAAAATCTGAGCAGCAATAATTTCACAATCAAAATTATTGCAGATATAACTTGCGACATTAATGGGTCTATCCCATCAACAAAAAAAGCAAGCACAATTATTGAACCGTTATATGATTATAATTTTATAGAAAACACATTACATAAAGCTTTAAGTGGCGATGAAAACGTAACTGTAATGGCCATTGATAATCTCCCCTGCGAATTGCCAAGAAGTGCTTCAGATGAATTTGGAAGGGATTTACTGGATCGAATTATGAATCCATTAATTCTTGGGAAACCCGAAGGGATCATACTTAGAGCTACTGTAGCAAAAGAAGGAGGTCTCACTTCCAATTTTCACTATCTTTTGGATTACGTAAAGGATTAAGAATGATTTTATATAACGAAACAATTGGAATTGATAAGGAGGTAGAGGAACAGCTACTGGTATGGCTAAAATCATTTTACATACCAGAAGTAATGAAGACAGAATTATTTATTGAATGTAAAATATATAAAGTATTAAGCCATGATGACGAATCTTCAACCTCGTATAGTATTCAATTTTTTTCCAATACAATTGATGAAATTCTTTTGTTTATAAATGATTATTCAAAGCCATTAGTTGAAGAACAACAAACACGATTTAAAGACAGGCACATAACTTTTAGAACTTTATTGGAAGAAGTAAAATAATTATTTCCTTAATAGTGTTTTGATTTCACCAAGCTCTAGACTGCCATTAATCCACTCGCCATCAAGTTTAGCTTTATAACTTTTATAAAAATTAATGGAAGGCTCATTCCAATCTAACACTTGCCAAACCATTCCAGAGCAATCATCTTCAATTGTTTTAAGCATGGTTCGTTCAAACAATAATTTACCTATCCCTCTTCCACGATATTGCTCAGTAACTATAATGTCTTCTAAGTACATACGCTTTCCTTTCCAAGTAGAGTAACGATAATAATAAAGAGACAAACCCACTATGTAATTGCTTTCTTCAGCTACAAAAAAACCGAATATGGGATTTTGACCAAAACCATCCATAGTCATTCTCTCAACGGTATTGATTACTTCATTAGATGCCTTCTCATATATGGCCAACTCCTTTACCAGCTCCAACACCCTTGGAATATCCTCTCTCTCTCCTTGCCTTAATACTCTCATAAAAATTTATAAATAAAAAAAGCTCCAAAAGGAGCTTTCATTTAGGAATTTAGATTTCTAATATTCCCACAAATTATGCTCCTTCTCCATCATTTTAAGCTCTTCTTCCCATCTTGCGTAAATTGCTTCTGTATATGATCTGTTATTTCTTCTAAATATCTCGACAATTGATTGATCGTCTGGATTCTCGACTTTCTCAATCACTCCATGAAACAATCTAAGTTTGAAAGCATCCGTAAAAGATCTGTTTTCTGCAGGGTTATATCTGTTTCTCCAAAGTACCATATCTCTTTCAGAAAGATTCTTACTATGAGAGTATGCTTCTACCAATTTGAAAAAATCCTTGAATAATATATAACCTCTTGGATTCAATTGATCATCACCTTGTTTCTGAGCCAAAATACCAATTGCCTGCATATCGTAAAAAAGACGAGATCTTCTTTTATCAAAAATAACATCCTCTCTTAATTCAAGACCTGCTATCTGGTCAGCTCCTATATATTCCGTTTGATCAGCAGATTTTTCCCACCAAGTAGCATCTGATGGGTTATGTCCAGAGTTGTCATTTCGTATTGAACTATAATTAATACCATTTAAGCTTACCGCTTCGCTCGTTACGTAGGATTTTTTAGAATCCCATGCATCGGCCATAACAGCAGTATTACTAATTAAGGTTTCATTAACTGTTTGAACACGGGTAAGTGAATCATTGTAGACATTGAGCTTACCATTCTTAATCGAACTCAGAATAAATCTAGAGATATCAGACTGACGAGATTTAAACCCAGCGTTTTGTCTCTCCGCCAGATCAATTATTCTGCTAACTCTGTATCTATAAAGTTGTTCATAATAGGGTATCCCCTCAATCGAAGCGGGATTTACGATAGTATCTTGCTGCGCATATATTGGCAGAGAGTAACTAAGAATTATACAACAAACTAAAAATGAACTCTTCATATCTTTATTGTAAGCTTATTTTGATGCCATTTTAAACGTTCCCCCCATTTTAGCTTGAACTGGCTTAGCATCCGAATCATTAGGATCCCAAGTTGATCTTACCACTTGAACATTTGAAAGAGAGAACGTATCTCCAGCCCGCAAGCCAAATTTAGTTAACTCTATAGTTCCTGAAGTCAACGTTATTGGGGTCTTACCTGTAATTTGTAACACCATACTAACAATTCTATAAGCTGCATCTTTAGCATTCTGTTTCAAAAACGTTTCATCACTTATTTCAGGAACATACTTAATTATATTGGAGCCTACAGGAATTCCCTTTGCAGGATCATAATCTTGAGTTCCAATTTTAATGGTGCCTTGTGGCTGGGGCACAACTTTAGCACTAAATTTTTGTGTACCAATCGAAACTCCATTCATGGTAATACTTACGTTCATCTGAGGGCGTTTTGGAAGAAGTACAAATTTTCCTGGTCCCATTTTTTGAATTGTTCCTTCATCACCGCTAGATGATAAATTTAGGCCTGACAAATCTGTTAATCCCTGAACAGAAACTGACATTTCGTTACCACATTCCAAATAAAGTGTGCTTGCAGCGACAGATTCAAACTTAGCTACTGGTCTTAATACCTTATATTTAATATTATCTTCTATTGGTGCTCTCCCTGGAAGATTAATTTTCACTTTAAACGAAGATTCTGCCACACCATTTGCATCGAAAGAACTGGCACTTGCAGGGAATTTAATCTTACCCATTTTAATTTTAACACCCGGAGATATTTCTGTTTCTTCAACAGCAACAGGGCGACCATCTTTAAACATTTCTGGAGTAACTCCAGAAGCAGCTCCAGCAACAAACAATTGTCCTTCATAATCTAAACCAGCAACTAAAGTATTTGACTCTGCCTTAACCATGGCAACTAATTGGTCAACTTTATAACTAACTCCTTCTGCAATAGCATTTAAAGAATCTAATGCTTGAGCTTCATAGTCCAAAACCTCAGTTTGAAGCTGACTAATAGTTGCAACAGCAGCTGGCAAAGGTGTCCCTTCAAAAGAAAAAGTTATAAAATCCTTGTCCTTATGAATTCCGCCCTTAAACTCTTTATAATCGTTTGCTGTGCGAGTTAACTTAGCGAAAGGAGTTTTTAAACTCATTTCTTTATTAAGGGAACTGACAAAATTGTCAATTCGGTCTATGTATTCTTTACTTACGGTGGCTTTTGCCTTTTCATTCAGAAAGTATTCTTCCGGTCTATGAGTATTTGCCCAATAACCTTCACCTTCAAATTCTTTACCATCTTCACCTGTTCTGAGCTTCTTTTTAAGTCCATCCAAATATGTGATTGTCGCGTTAGAAAGCTCGGTTACTCTTTTAGCTTTTGCTTTTGCATCAATAACTTTTTGGGCGGTACTTGTAGCTCCTTCTATACCTTTTAATTTATTGGTATTGGTAACTTTACTTTCTTCAATGAGCTCAGTTAAAGTTGTATCGATTATGACAAATTTCTCCAATACAGCGTTACTTACATTGAGAGCTAATAGTGCAGTAAGCACTAAGTACATCATTCCAATGAGTTTCTGCCTGGGTGATTCTTTTCCTCCTGCC
>JANXRR010000542.1 GCA_025356795.1 Bacteroidia bacterium | reverse complement strand
AAGTTGCTCTCCAGCAGAGCTTGCTTCCCCTTCAGGTCGATGAACCAAGTTTAAGCATTTATCCCACCAAAGTCACCAACTATTTTTCAGTACATTACCCTAAAGCCTAGAAAGAAAGTTAGTGAATTGGGTTTCAGAAAGCCCATGCGAGGGATTTCACATTTAAACCCAGGATTGTATTTATTTAGTCTTTAAGTTGGGGCTCTTAAGGGGTTGACTTTTACCAATAGAGACAAGGTTTGCCATTAACTTATAAGAACCAGGCACTGCAGCTGGCAATTCTCTGAAAAATGACAAAGCTGTATAAACATAATATCCTTTGCCATATTTAGCGACAAGCAAACCACCTTGCATGGGCTTTTCACCTTTATCACTCATTGATAGTAAAGGTTCAAAAGCAGGATCCCACTTAGTAGGAAAATATAAACCACGTTCTTGTGTCCAACCTTCAAAGTCTTTTGAAGTGATTTTGTTAGGGAAATTTAAAACAGGATGCTGAGGATTCAAAAATGTTACTTCCGCATCTTCTTCAGTAACTCTGTCTCTGGATAAGGATAGAGCATAAGGTGAGTACTTACTAGCATCTGCTTCTGAGTTATTATATTGAGCAATAACAGTTCCTCCTCCTTTAATATACTCAAGTAGCGTTGGCATTTGATGTACTAATCGTTCATTGGTATTAAAGGATCTGATACCGATTACAACTGCATCAACTTTTGATAGATTTGCAGAAGTTATTTCTTCCTCCTTAAACTCAATCACATTGTATCCAAGGTTTCTTAATGCTGTTGGCACATCATCTCCTGATCCTTTAAGGTAGCCCACAATGGAACCCTTCTTGTCAACATTCAACCGTACTACCTTTATCTCGGCAGCACTTAATAATGTCTGAGTTGGTATATGATCATACTGAATAACTTTCAAGGCCTGATCATAGGTTTTTCCGTCAACTTCAACCTTTGCTTTTATAACCTGCTGGCTTTCTTCTTTAGGAGGATAAACCATAAAATCAACAGTTATTTCTTGACCTTTTCTTTGTAACTCAATAGGAATTAAGGCGGGCTTACATTTCCAACCAGCAGGCAAATCCAAACTTACAGACCCTAAAAATTTCGCTTCGGTGGAAGCGGTTATTTTAACACCTACATTTTTGCCCCTCTCTTCGTTAAAGATAATGACGGGTGACATAGGGTTAACAAAGAGAGCAGGCACAATTTCAACGGGTTTAATAAGTTCTCCTTTTACAGGATCTGTTTCGCGATAGTTAAGCGGCCTGATAATGGTAAAATCCACACCTTGAATAGTGATGGAAAACTCAAATTGAATGGCCGCACCATTTTCAGGCTTTCCAACCATAGCTTCATTTTTAATAACGTAGTTTCCAATAGCATGCTTATCTCTCAACCAATAAGGACTTGAATAATCTAACGTTTTAAGAACTTGTCTTCTCGATTTAAATGTAATTGTCTTATTGCTAACCAATGATAAAACTAAAGAAGAATCCATAGAAAGGCCATCAGACTTAATTCTATAAAGGCTAAGGTTTACCTCACTCCTATTTACCAATTCAAAGTTAGCTTGCAAAAAACTATCGGGACTAGCCCAAAACCTATCCGCACTCACGTTCACATATAAGCCTGAACATTCTATGATCAAATCCTCTACTTCTTGAAGTTTCCTTTTCTTCCAAATGTTATTCTCTAAGCTTACAATAGCTTTTCTTATTTCAAGCAATTGGGTAATACTTTTGGACGGATTGCTATCATCAAATTCTTTAGATGCTAAATCTATCAACGGCTGTATTTTATCCCCACCTTTTATTCGCGACCAAGTGGTGTTAACATTTTCAAAAACATCTTTCAAGGTTTTCTCACCTTTAACATATTCCAAAAATTCTGGCTGGTAACCGCGCGTTCCTCTCGAACCAAAACCTTGGCTTTTATGCTGACTTCTGCTATGGGCAGCAATTTCGGAATACGATTTACCTAACAAAGGATTGTATCCGCCTACATCTATAGTTACAATACCAGGTATATCTTCCTTGATAGTATTATTCCACCAACGGCCTGTGTTTGTATACATCCCTTTAGGTTGCCACGCACCCAATTCATTTACCTGAGTTGGAAAAATGTTGGGATTACCTGAAATATCGAATGCCTCTTGTGCAAGCATGGCAGAGGCAGTATGGTGGCCATGACCTGCTCGTTCATCTGGGGGAAATCTTGTTATAATTACATCGGGTTGAAATTGCCGGTACACTTTTACAACATCTGATAATATTTGCTCCTTACCCCAAAACCGAAGGGTTTCATCGGCAGACTTCGAAAATCCAAAGTCGTTGGCATGAGTAAAGTATTGGTGCCCTCCATCAATCTTTCTGGCAGCAAGCAATTCTTGAGTGCGAATAAGCCCAAGTAATTCACTGGTTTCTTGTCCGATCAGGTTTTGGCCACCGTCTCCACGAGTCATTGATAAATAAGCCGTCTCAGCGAGTTTGCCATTAGCCATGTAAACGATAATACGTGTGTTTTCATCATCGGGATGAGCTGCAACATATAGTACTGAACCAAGAAAATTGAGCTTCTTTAGCTTGAGTCTTAATTCAGAAGATGATTGTTGGGCGAACGAACAAAAAGTAAGAAATGATAGAACTATTGCAAATGCTCTTTTCATGTTTAATATTAAAATGCTTGGGTAAATAGATGAAACCCTGATTTAACTTTTATTGAATTTTCAACTGGCGTAACTGCGTCTTATTAAAAATAATCAAGGTCTCATTTTTTAGAAAATCTTTCTTTAGCTTCTTCTCTAAGATCTTCCCATACTTCTTGAGTAGGGGCAGTATCTTTATCAAACACTTCTTCAATCATCCATTTTACAACCTCTTTTTTCATGCCGAATTTCTTAACCACATCTTCACAAAAGGAAATCTCATTTTTCGCTATTATTCCATCAGCCAAAACAACTAAAATCAAATCATAGAGAAGATTCATTTTATCGAAATAGTTGTTGGGTACATTAAGTACGAACTTCTCATCGCTTTTTATCAACTCGTTAACCTGTCTTTCTTTAAGGCCATACTTTTTACCAATTTTTTGAATAACGGTAATTTCCTTTTCATGAACAAAACCATCAGCTGCGGCCAATGCCAGCAAATTTTTTATATGATTCTTTTTGTAAGAAAGAAATTGATGTTCAAAAAATCCTATCATTTTATTTTTAGTTAAAAGTAGTATCTGTTTTAATTATACCATAGAAAGTTGAAGGCTTTTCAATTGTGGGTTAGCAAATTTATATTTCGTGTGTTTCTGTTATTTTAAATTACAAACTTAAGCAACCTTGCCCAATTCTTCTTCTTTTAAAACACGTCTTAATATCTTACCCACATTTGATTTTGGTAGCTCCGTGCGGAAAACGAAATACTTTGGCACTTTGTAGTTGGTAAGATTCTCATG
>JANXRR010000530.1 GCA_025356795.1 Bacteroidia bacterium | reverse complement strand
GCAATTAGTAGAAGAGGTGGATACCTTGAGTACAAGGTTCAGTATCTAGAGAAGTTGCCTATCAAAAGTATTTTGGAAAAAGACCAAAAACCATTTATTAATTTGGTTGATGAAATACTTGAAAAGAAAAAGCAAGATATTGATACAACTAAGCTTGAAGCCGAATTAGATCAACTCGTTTACAAACTCTATGAACTTACCCCAGCGGAAATAAAGATTATTGAAAAGAACTGATGGCTCAAATATTCGACATATCACAGTGGGGTGAGCAACCTTGGCTTAGTACGGGAGGGACACGTAACAAAAAAATTTACCTTAACCCTGCTGATAACCAACTCTATTACTTCAAGCAATCTTTAAAGAAAGAAGGCAAGGATTATAAGTATGAGTTCTGGTCAGAAATTATGGCGTACGAAATTGGCAAACTATGTGGCTTCAATGTTTTGCCATATCACATTGCCATTCGTGAAAACGAAGTAGGTTGCATTTCGCAATCCATGATCAATCCAGACAAAGAAGAATTGGTTGAGGGCGGCCGCTATATTCAGGCATTCGATACAGCATTCAATCCAGAAGACCGAACCCTTCGGCATCAATATACATTTGAACTGATCATTGCTTCGTTAGCCTCACTTAATCTTCAAAAACATTATCCATACTTCATAGAGGTTCTCGTATTCGATGCCCTAATCGGTAACAGTGATCGCCATCAGGAAAACTGGGCATTCATAAACAGCCACTCTACTTTATCAAAACAATTTTCTGATTTTGAATATTCCATTGAACAGGAAAAGGTGTTGGAGTCGGCACCCAAAATTGTAAGGAGCTTTTTAAAAGCAGTATATACCGTAAAAGGAAAGCTTAAGCCTGAGTTTAAAAAACTGAAGCTACGATTCCCAAAGGATTCAAAATTCTCACCGATCTATGACAACGGCTGTAGCTTTGGTCGTGAATTAATAGACTCCCGGGTGCATGAATTATTAAGCGATCAGACTAAATTAGATAGTTATATAAAAAAGGGACTTAGTGAAATTCATTGGGATAATAAAAAGGTCAGCCACTTTATTTTGCTAGAGAATCTTTTAAAAGAAGAAGATTTTGTAGAGATGGTAAAAGCACCAATTAAAAAAATGGTGGAGTCTTTCAACGCTGAGAAAGTAACTGAACTAATAAACAATATAGACGTTGACTTACCCGCAGCGTGTCAATACATCAAAATACCTTCGGAAAGAAAACAACTGATTTGTAAATTGGTAATTTCGCGGTTTAATACATTAAAAGCCCTAATTTAAGGGCATACAGGTGAAGGAAATAGGTCCCATATATCTAAGCTGGCGCAAGGGCCAGGGAGAAAGAAGGCACATCGTGGGCGTTTTGAAGAAAAACGCTACCGAGGGAGTTCGCTTTTCCTATATCCCCAAAGGGGTTGCGGCCGCCAAGCAAGAAGGGTTCACATCGTATGCCGAATTTTCAGACATAGACAAAAAATACAGCGATAATGTAATCGATATTTTTGGGCAACGCCTCATTAAATCCGAACGAGCTGATATATCTGATTTTTATGATTTCTGGGAAATCGATACTACATACAAAGACGACAAGTACTACCTGTTGGCGCATACTCAAGGATTAATCCCAACCGACAACTTTGAATTTTTGGTGGATTACAACCACATTAAGTCGCTCCGTTTTTTAACAGACTTAGCAGGTCTCAGCATTTTAAACTTGCCTGCCGGAACACTTGTAAAAGGTGATGTTCTTACTTACGAGTTGGAGAAAGAAAACCCGAAAGATAAGGAAGCGGTAAAAGTTTTTAAGGGAAGCAAGCATGTTGGCTACATAAAAAAAGTCCATTGCAAGGTATTCCATAAAAGAGGAGCAAAGAGACTTAAGCTTACCGTAAAAGCAATCGAACAGAACGGTATAGTAAAGCGAGTCTTTGTAAAAGTAGCCGCTACTGATTCTTAATCAGAATCATCTATTCCTATAAATCCCTGAAGATTTGAGAATCTTCAAAAGCTGCATTTTGCGGTTTTCACAAACTAACATTATCTTAGCAAAGGAGCCCATCCACTTGTCAACAACGACAGGTGTGATGGGCTTGTTATTTTAAATAAATCGTTAACAAAACAAAAATCAGTTATGGCAAGTACCACAGAAACCGGTCACGCAAAAAATGTAGCAACCTTCGAAGATCTCATTAGCTTCTGCACAGGCTATGGAGCAACGTACAATCCGAGTAAAGTTGTCTTAAAACTTCCAGCGTTAACCACGCAGCTTACGAGTGCAAACGCAGCACTGCAAGCAGTGAAAGTAGCAAAGACAGCTTTTGACAACGCTACAAATGCAAGAGAAGTAGCGTTTAAACCAATGAAAACCTTGGCAACTAAAATTGTAAGTTCTTTAGCAGCAACAGAAGCCACTAAGCAAACCGTTGACGATGTAAAGTCCACGAACTTGAAAATTCAGGGAAAACGCGCTAAATCCGTAGCGAAACCAACAGCAGCAGCATTGGCAGCCGGAGCGGAACCCGTAAAGACAGCATCAACCTCTCAACAGAGTTATGATAAGTTGATAGATCATTTCGCACAGTTGATAGCAACCCTCACAGCCGAGCCAAAGTATCTCCCCAACGAGAATGAATTGAAGTTAACAGCATTAAACACAATGCTCACAGACTTAAAAGCGAAAAACACTGCCGTGATAAACGCCACCACAGCAGTAAGCAACGCACGTATCGCCAGAGACAAAGCCCTCTATGCCGAGGGAACAGGCATGGTCGATACAGCACTTGACGTAAAGACGTATGTAAAGTCCGTGTTCGGAGCATCAAGCCCCCAATACAAACAAGTCAGCGCCCTAAAGTTTACAAAGCGCACCGGTGACTAAGAAACTAACAACGTTAGACAGAAAGAAGGCAGGAGTATTTATAATATTCCCGTCCTTCTTTTAAAATAGAGCACCGTAACCGGAGAAGTGTCCCTTCCTGAAATAGGTTGACACATTTTGAGGGATAAACAATCTCAAAATGGAAGGACAAAAAACAATTAGTAACGCAGAAAAGCGGTGGTTAGTCCGTGAACTGGAAGCCGGGCGAATAACTACTGGCGAAGCCAAA
>JANXRR010000491.1 GCA_025356795.1 Bacteroidia bacterium | reverse complement strand
TGGTGGTAATACGTTACGTAGGGCCGAAGGGTGCACCGGGTATGCCCGAAATGTTAAAGCCAACGAGCCTTATCATGGGCTCGGGGCTTGGTAAACATGTAGCGTTAATAACAGACGGAAGATTTTCGGGAGGCTCCCACGGATTTGTAATAGGCCACATCACTCCGGAAGCAGTAGAAGGTGGATTGATTGGTTTGGTAGAAGATGGAGATTGGATTGAGATCGATGTAATGAAGCATCAAATCAATTTATTGGTAGACGAAAAAACGTTGGCGATCAGACGGTCGCACTACATTGCTCCAGCGCCTCGCGCCACCAGCGGTGTACTTTTCAAATATTCACAACAAGTAAAAACAGCAGCCGATGGATGCGTTACTGACGAAGCTTAAACCAGAGGTTGAGACATTGACTCAACCAGCAAAAAAAATATCTGGATCAGAATCCTTACTCAATTCGCTTGTCGCGGAAGGTGTTACCACGTTGTTCGGTTATCCGGGTGGCGCGATCATGCCTGTGTATGATGCCCTATATGGCTATGCCGATAAACTCACCCATATATTGGTACGCCACGAGCAGGGAGCCGTTCACGCAGCACAAGGTTATGCACGTGTATCAGGAAAAGTAGGGGTGGCTCTTGCAACGTCAGGCCCTGGAGCTACTAATTTAGTTACTGGCCTTGCGGATGCGTTAATTGATTCAACACCAATTGTTTGTATTACAGGTCAAGTGTTTGCGCATTTATTAGGTACGGATGCATTCCAAGAAATTGACGTGATCAATACTACGCTGCCCGTCACGAAGTGGAACATACAAGTAACGGAAGCAAAGGATATCGCACCTGCAATCGCAAAGGCATTTTATATTGCTAGCACCGGTAGGCCAGGTCCCGTGTTGGTGGATATAACAAAGAATGCGCAGAATGAAAAATTTGATGAAGTTGAATATAAAAAATGTGAGAGCATTAGGACATACAAACCCAAACCTGTTCTTCAACCGGCTCAAATAGATTCTGGCGCAGAGTTAATTAACAACGCGAAGAAGCCTTATATCTTAGCAGGGCAAGGTGTGGTATTGTCTGGCGCAACTAAAGAATTAATTGCTTTCTCTGAAAAAACAGGAATACCAGTAGCCTGCACATTACTTGGATTAGGTGGCTTTCCGCAAGATCATCCTAATTATGTTGGCTACTTGGGTATGCATGGAAACTATGGCACTAACGTAAATACTAATGAGTGTGATGTATTAATTGGGCTCGGTATGCGCTTCGATGATCGTGTTACAGGCAACGTAAGCAAGTATGCCAAGCAAGCTAAGATTGTGCACATAGAAATTGATAAAGCTGAAATCAGCAAGATAATAAAGGCCGATGTGCCCGTTCATGCCGATGCCAAAGAGGCATTAGTTGCATTGACTGAAAAGTGTACACCAAACAATCACGGAGAATGGATTGAAACCTTTCGAAAATTTGATGCCATTGAAAATGACAAAGTAACTATGCATGAGTTCAACCCGAAAGGAGATGAATTGATGATGGCAGAGGTACTTAATCATTTATCTAACTTAACTAAAGGTGAAGCGGTTATAGTTACTGATGTGGGTCAACATCAAATGACCACTTCTCGATACTACCGCTATAAAAAGCCAAGAACTAATATAACTTCTGGAGGCGCTGGTACCATGGGATTTGCGTTGCCTGCCGCTATTGGAGCAAAGTTAGGAGCACCAGAGAAACAAGTGGTAGCAGTGATTGGCGATGGAGGGTTTCAAATGACGGTGCAAGAGTTAGGCACCATTATGCAATACAAAATTCCTGTTAAGATCATGGTACTGAACAATAACTTTTTAGGAATGGTACGTCAATGGCAGCAACTCTTTCACGATAAACGTTATTCGTTCACTGAAATGGATAACCCAGATTTCGTAAAACTAGCTGAAGCCTACAGTATTAAAGCGCGTAAAGTAAGCAAGCGTGAAGACCTACAAGAATCATTAAATGAAATGTTGAATGCAAAGACATCGTATTTTTTGGAAGTAGTAGTTGGCAAAGAAGATAATGTCTTCCCAATGGTACCCGCAGGTGCTGGTGTGGCTGACGTGATTTTGGAAGCACCGAGTAGCCTCAAGTAGCACGATATAAGTGGTAGGCAAAACCTAAATGACTGAAAATGTATTAAGTCTTGCGTCCTTAATACTTGTGTCTTAAATCTTAGAAAAAATGAAACAAGATTATACATTAATCCTCAATGCAGATAATAATTTTTCGGTGTTGAACCGGATCATTAATGTTTTGAATAGGAGACGGGTTCGTATTAAGAAAATGATGGCGCACGAACATGAAGATGATTTTAAACGTGGGGGCATGGTGCTGTTACTTTTTACAACAGCAGACCTAATGGAAAAAGTTAAACTGCAAATGGAAAAACTTATTGAAGTAGATGAAGTAATTGTGCAGCTTGGAAGTGCTGCTTATGTGGAGAGAAGTGAGCAAATTGTTGATGTTGATTAGTATAATTAATAAGTCAATGGTTAATAGTTGTCTGCCTGATCACAATAACCGATAACGCATAGCAAAAAGCATGATAGAAAAGATTGTACAGCCCTACCCAGAAGCCTACCCTCATCTAGAGAAGTCCACCGTTGAGGCTGGATTTACAATGGCATCCGATGTGTTGACATGTTCTTTGTTAAGAACGCTTGCGGCCTCCAAGCCAGCTTGTAAATTCCTAGAGCTTGGCACTGGCACGGGGCTGTCTACATCGTGGATATTGGATGGAATGGATTCATCTTCAACACTTACTTCGGTAGATAATGACCCTACTTTTTTGTCAATAGCAGAGAGCAACTTGGGAGAAGACGAGCGACTAAATCTTGTTTGTTCAGATGGAGGTGATTGGATAACGGGTAACAAACATTTGAAATTTGACTATATATTTGCCGATACATGGCATGGGAAATATCTTTTGTTAGAGGAGGCACTTTCTATGTTAAATAAAGGAGCTTTTTATATAATTGATGATATGCTTCCTCAATCTAATTGGCCGGAAGGTCACTCAGAAAAAGCGTCTCAGTTGATTACTGATTTAGAAAATAGAAAAGACGTAATTATAATAAAGCAAAACTGGGCAACGGGAATAATTATCGCAACTAAAAAATAATTAATAGATGGTCGTTAATCCATTATTAACAAATAATTGCCACCGTAAACAAAACCATAAACCAAAAACAATTAACTTAAAACTAACAACTAAATAAACTATGGCACAGATTAATTTTGGAGGAACGATAGAAGAAGTGGTAACACGAGAAGAATTTCCAATGAGCAAAGCTCTTGAATTTTTAAAGAAGGATGTAATTGCAATCATAGGATATGGTGTGCAAGGCCCTGCCCAAAGTTTAAACCTTCGCGACAATGGATTCAACGTTATCGTAGGGCAACGAAAAGGTTCAAAAACTTGGACAAAGGCTGTTGAGCATGGCTGGGTTCCTGGCGAAACTTTATTTGACATTGAAGAAGCTGTGAAGAAGGGAACCATCATTCAATTTTTATTATCTGATGCAGGTCAAATTGAGTTGTGGCCTACCATCAAACCCTATTTGACTAAAGGGAAGACACTTTATTTCTCTCATGGTTTTGGAATTACTTTTAAAGATCAAACGGGTATTGTTCCACCCACTGATATTGATGTTATCTTAGCTGCACCAAAAGGTTCAGGAACTTCGGTGCGCAGGTTGTTCTTGCAAGGCAAAGGTATTAATGCAAGTTTTGCTGTGTTTCAAAACGCAACAGGCAACGCAAAAGATATGGCAATTGCATTAGGCATTGGAGTAGGTGCTGGTTATTTGTTTGAGACAGACTTCAAAAAAGAAGTATACTCTGATTTGACTGGCG
>JANXRR010000486.1 GCA_025356795.1 Bacteroidia bacterium | reverse complement strand
GCCAGTCCGTGAATTCTTCCCGCAATTTTTTTCAAACCATCAGGGCCGTGATAAACAGCATACATACTGGCCATTACCGACAATAGAACTTGCGCTGTACAGATGTTGGAAGTTGCCTTCTCTCTGCGAATGTGCTGCTCGCGTGTTTGCAACGCCATGCGGTAGCCAGGATTACCTTGCGCATCTTGCGATATGCCAATGATCCGCCCGGGCATTTGTCGTTTGAATTCATCTTTGGTAGCGAAGAACGCTGCATGCGGGCCGCCAAAACCCATGGGCACACCGAAGCGCTGCGAGCAACCCACTACAACATCCGCACCCATTTCACCTGGCGATTTTACAAGAAGCAAACTCATCAAATCCGCACCCATTATTACAAACACTTCCTTCTCATGTGCGGCTTCAATAAAGGCGGTGTAGTCTTTTATCTCACCGTTATTGTTCGGATTTTGAATGTAGACACCAAATAAATTAGCATCGGTAATGTCAAGCGTGGAAACATGGCCAATCACCAAGTCAACACCAATAGGGGCAGAGCGGGTTTTTAACAAGTCGATTACTTGCGGAAAAGTGTTCTCATCCACAAAAAATTTATATGATTCTTTTTTTGAAGCTTTCTTGGAAGCGTGAAGCAGGTGCAAGGCTTCGGCAGCGGCTGTCGCCTCATCTAACAGTGAGGCATTGGCAATCTCCATTCCCGTAAGGTCAATGATCATGGTTTGATAATTGATCAATGCCTCCATGCGGCCTTGGGCAATCTCTGCTTGATAAGGAGTGTAAGCAGTATACCACCCCGGGTTCTCTAAAATATTTCTAAGGATGACACCGGGCGTGATGCAGTTGTAATAACCCGTGCCGATATAGGATTTATAAATCTTGTTTTTTGAAACCAACGTTTTGAATTCGTTCAAAAACTCATACTCCGATTGTGCTGCTGGCAAGCTCAATGCTTTCTTCAAGCGAATAGTTGCAGGCACCGTTTGGTCAATCAATTCATCAACTGATGCAGCCTTTACTACTTTCAGCATCTCTGCTATCTGTGCAGCATTGGGTGCATTGTGGCGCGATTCAAATTTCTCGGAGTAAAGGGGATCAATCATTCGTTGATAGTTATCAGTTAATAATTAGTAGCTATTTTGTTATCGGCTGTTCAACTGATAACCGATAACCCGTAGCTTTTGTTAAAATCTTTCGAACTGTGAAAAGAAAAAGCTGCCTTCAATTTCAGCGTTGGCATCCGAATCGGAGCCATGAATGGCATTGGCATCAATAGACTTTGCAAATAGAGCACGGATGGTTCCAGCTTCAGCTTTCTTTGGGTCGGTGGCACCAATCAACTTACGGAAATCTTCTACTGCGTTTTCTTTCTCTAAGATCATGGGCACGATTGCCCCAGAGGACATATATGCAACCAGTTCACCATAGAAACCCCTCTCTTTATGCACTTCATAAAACTTGCCTGCCAATTCGCTGCTCAATTTGGTTTTTTTCATCGCTACTATGCGAAAGCCCGCTTCTTCAATCATTTTTGCAATTGCTCCGGTATTGTTTGCCAACACTGCATCGGGCTTAAGCATGGTAAAAGTTCTGTTAGTTGCCATTGTTAGGTTAATTTTAGATTTATTTTTTTATTGAAGGCGCAAAACTATTTAAAAATTGCCACGAATGCACACCATAATTTTAAACAGGCCACTTTTATAGCCTGGCAGTTGCAGGCGTAGGCCGATAAGATCAGAACAGAATAAGTTTTATTACAAAACAGAGTCCTTTTATTGTAAAACCGATCGGTGTTAAAATATAAAAACAGTTTTTAGCCTAAAAATGGCTTTTTCTGATTTTATGCCTTGGTTTGTGGGTAACGAACACTACAAATGAAATCTGGGAGTGGCGACCGCTGGAAAATTATTAATGAGGATTGGGAGGCCTTCCTTTTTGCCTTCGGCATACGCGACTTAAAACTATTTTACCTGCTTTCAAGCCTTTTCAAGCCCTCTTTTGCCTTCTCAAATCCTTGGCCGGTAGCTTTGCGGTACCAGCTTACGGCCTCTGCATAGTTTTGTGCTACACCTTGACCATTTTCGTACATGAAGCCTAAATTATATTGGCCGTCCGCATGACCTTGTTCGGCAGCTTTGCGGTACCAGCTTACGGCCTCTGCATAGTTTTGTGCTACACCTTGACCATTGGCGAACATATAGCCTAAGTAATATTGTCCAGCCGCATCACCTTGTTCGGCTGCTTTACGGAACCAGCTTACGGCCTCTGTATAGTTTTGTAATACATCTCGGCCACTGGCGTACATAAGGCCTAAAATACATTGGCCTGTCGCATGACCTTGTTCGGCTGCTTTGCGGAACCAGCTTGCGGCCTCTGTATTATTTTGTGTTACACCTTGGCCATTATGGTACATAGTGCCTAAATAATATTGGCCTCTTGCATTACCTTGTTCGGCAGCTTTGCGGTACCAGCTTACTGCCTCTGTATAATTTTGTGCTACACCTTGACCATTGGCGTACATATCGCCTAAATTATATTGGCCGATTACATTACCTTGTTCTGCTGCTTTGCGGAACCAACTTACAGCCTCTTTATTATTTTGTGTTACACCTTGGCCATTCTTGTACATAGTGCCTAAACTATACTGGCCTTTCGCATTACCTTGTTCGGCAGCCTGATGAAACAAGGGCACTGCCTCTGCATAGTTTTTGTTTTTATAAAATTTAACTGCTTTATCTAATAATTCCAGCGTTGTTGCGGCCGGGGCTACGTAAGCAGATTCAGTTTTTACTATGGGTTGGGTAATGAGCTGGGTAGTTATTCGGTTAAAATAAAAATCCCCACCCAGTGAATTATCTACATACGAGGGTAGCTGTGTTCCATTTGACTCTACATGGACGTCTTGTTTTACCTTTTTAAGGATAGCAGATATATCAAGGTTGGGCTCATTGATGTATCTCAATAGTTTCGAAGTGAAAAGGCCGTTTCGCCCGGTGCCGTCAGAAGCGGTATGCCCGGGTTGTGCCGCGAACAAAACGATTGAGCCTTGAGGAGGGTCAACGCTGACCAACCCATCCGTTATGCCTTTGGTAACACCCTTGATGTCATTTGTGCGGCAGGCATCGAGTATCAAAATATTCAAGTTGTCGTTGGTATTTAAACTGTTCATTACATAGTCCATTTTTACACATTGGTCGTCAAGATCTGCGGGAGTCTCCACTTGGGCGTTGGCTGGTATTAAATAGTTGTTCCCATCGTGAACGGTGGCATGACCAGAGTAGTAAATAATGCCAACAGTACCCTTTGTAACGGTATTAAAATAGCGCCTGATGGCTGCTTTAATTTCTGTATTGGTCTTGGGGTCGCGCAATAAGTCCACTTTAAATCCCCTGCTTTCCAATACGGAAGCTATGTCGTTGGCATCGTTGAGCGAATGCCGCAATTGCTTAATAGAAGAGTAGTTTTGAACGCCAATAACGAGGGCGTATTTTGCTTGTTGAGAAAACAGGTTATAGCTGGTGGCCAGCAATAACGCAATTATACAAAAGGAGTTGGGCAAGGGATGCCTCATAAAAGTATTGATTAATGAATAGTTTGAATTGATACTAATGTATGTAAAGGTAATTTTAAATCCAACGGTTCTGGTTTTTGTAAGTTAATAATAGAGTATTCCGATGAAAGTCCTAAAAGTGACTTTTAATCTCGTAATTCAGTGTAAAAAGTCCTAAAAGGGTCTAGCCTCAATAAAGAAGGTTGATATCAATAAATTAATTTTATTGACGGCATTCGTTGTCAGGATTTGAGTCAACTTTATCACTTGCCGGTCAAATTGCTAGTTTAGTTTTAATTGATTCTAAAAAATAGGCTTGAGCTACCCAATTTCAACTATGCCAACCGATTCAAGTTGTTTTAGGGCTTCCGTAAAATGTATGTTCAACTTTTCTTTTACCACAGCATTGGGCGTATTGCCGAATGTGAATAAAATAATTTTAGGGGGTTGGTTCAGGCGATCTTGCAGCAAAACAAAATCATAATCTTTGGTAACAATAGTCACATCTGTTTTTTGCTTTGCCTCTACGAAAATGGCTTCGTCATCTGAAATATCTACCGCGAGCGAAGCAATATGAAAACATTCAAGTCCAAATTTTTCTGAAATGAAATGAGCAATTGTAGGTGATATATTGGCATCTAACCAAATCACCATATCAGGCTGCAATTAAAACGGGATGATCCATTTTTATTGTGGCATAAAAAAGGCAGGCTTTTATATCATCCGCCTCAAGCAAGGGATGTTCTTCGAGAATTTGTTCGGTAGTCATGCCATAGGCCAGTAATTCTAAAACATCAGTTACTTTGAAACGCATACCCCTGATACACGGGCGGCCTCCAAATTGTTTTGAATTATGCGTGATCCGCTTTATTAATTCCAAATTCATAGAACGAAGGTACTTAAAAATTGCTCATTTCCCTGTTCGGCAAGCCTTTACAAGCTTTATTTCCTCCACTGCTTCTTTGATGTCCAACAAAAATAACTGATATAATTTGACATTTGGCAATTCGTAATTGACAATTCGTAATTCGTAATTGATAAATTTGCGCCTTAATGGAAAAGCTCCAAGCATTTAAAGTCTATTTGAACCAGCCCCGCAAGGCAGTGATTGTTACCCATTTCAAACCCGATGCCGATGCACTGGGTTCTTCGCTTGGGTTGGCGGGCTTTTTAAAAAAGAAAGGTCACAAGGTGCAAGTGGTAACGCCCAGCGATTTTCCTCATTTTTTGGCTTGGATGCCCGGTTCGCAAGATGTGATCGCACTTTCAAAAGAAAGCCCAGAGCCTGAAAAAAAAGCACTTGATGCCATCGCCAAAGCCGATGTTATTTTCTGTTTGGATTTTTCGAGCCTCAATAGGATCAACGATTTGGGAGAAGTGGTAAAAAAATCGAAAGCCAAAAAGGTGATGATCGACCACCACTTGGAGCCCGAAAACTTTGCCGATTTTGTTCAGTGGGATTCAAAAGCTGCATCTACCGCGGGCTTGGTATTTGAATTAATAAAAGAATTGGATGAGGAATCGCACATGGATGAGGCTATTGCCAACTGCTTGTATGCAGGCTTGATGACGGACACGGGTGGTTTCCGCCACTCCAACACCACCCAAAAAGAATTTTTGATAGCCAGCGAACTGGTGGGCTTTGGTGCCGATCCGTCCAATGTGTCCAAACAGATTTACGATAACAATTCGGTAGAAAGATTACGCCTCGTGGGGTTTGTGCTCAACGAAAAACTGAAAACACTCCCCGAATACAATACTGCCTACATTACGCTTTCGCAGGATGAACTTAAAAAATACGGTTCACAAACCGGTGACACCGAAGGCTTGGTAAATTACGGCTTATCCGTAAAGGGAATGAAACTGGCCGTAATTTTATATGACCGAAAAGAAGAGATAAAACTTTCGTTCCGCTCGGTGGGCGATTTTAATGTGAACGATTTTGCCCGCAAACATTTTGAAGGTGGTGGCCACAAAAACGCTTCTGGTGGAAGCTCCAAATTAACACTCGAAGAAACACTTAAGAAATTTTTAGAGGTATTGCCTCTGTATAAAGATCAACTCAATTAAAATTCAAAAACAAAAAACGATGACAACTAAAGTAATGATTTTTGCCGGCCTGTTGCTT
>JANXRR010000429.1 GCA_025356795.1 Bacteroidia bacterium | reverse complement strand
GCAATCGAAAGGCTTCAAATTTTTATAGAGCCAATGGTGTGGACGAAAAACATTTTATCAAAGCTATTTTATTGAGTTCTATTTCAGATGAAACACCTGAGGGCAAATCAATTGTTGAGTTGGCAAAATCAATGGACAATGGACAATTGGCAATGGACAATGAAAAAGTTCGATATACCAGTAACGGCTCACAAATTTTTAACTATCAACTGTCAAACCTACAATTCAAGAAGTTTACTGCCGAAACACGTTTATCAGGAATTGATTTTGAAGATACACGCATAAGAAAGGGGGCATCTGATTCAGTCATGAAATTGGCCGAACAGGCAGGAAATACTTTTCCTACTGAAACATGGCAACGCGTAAAACAAATTTCAAGTAATGGAGGCACCCCGTTAGTAGTAGCTGAGAATGAAAAGATTATTGGTGTAATTGAACTACAAGATATTATTAAGCCAGGCATACATGAACGCTTTGAAAGACTTCGCAAGATGGGCATAAAGACGGTAATGGTTACTGGCGATAATCCACTTACGGCCAAATACATTGCTGAAAAAGCTGGCGTGGATGACTACATCGCGGAAGCCAAGCCCGAAGACAAAATGAATTACATCCGCAAAGAACAAAGCGAAGGCCGATTGGTTGCCATGATGGGAGATGGCACCAATGATGCTCCTGCGTTGGCTCAAGCAGATGTAGGCGTGGCCATGAATAGTGGCACGCAAGCTGCGAAGGAAGCTGGTAACATGGTAGACCTCGACAATGACCCTACCAAACTTATTGAAGTGGTGGAAATTGGTAAGCAATTGCTAATGACACGAGGAACGCTTACTACATTCAGTATTGCCAACGATGTTGCTAAATACTTTGCCATTGTTCCTGCCTTGTTCATCACTTCTATTCCGGTGTTACAAGGATTAAACATTATGAAACTGCACAGCCCCGAAAGTGCTATTTTGTCAGCCGTTATCTTTAATGCTATCATCATCCCTATGCTTATTCCATTGGCATTGAGAGGTGTTGAATATAAACCCATTGGTGCAAGTGCGTTATTAAGAAGAAACTTATTGATCTATGGATTGGGCGGTATTCTTGTTCCGTTTGCCGGTATAAAATTGTTAGATCTTTTAGTTTCATTATTCATTTAGTTTATAAAACAATAGTATCATGAAAGAACACATTTCCTCAGCTATCCGTCTTACGCTCGTTTGCCTGATTTTTTTTTCAGGCATCTACACACTAATTATCTTGGGTGTTGCGCAGTTCTCACCCAACAACGGAAAGGGTGACACTATAACTGCCAACGGGAAAATTTACTATAGTAACATTGGCCAGAAATTTAACTACGATAATTATTTTTGGTCAAGGCCTTCTGCTGTGGATTACAATGCAGCAGGTGCTGGCGGAAGTAACAAAGGCCCATCCAATCCTGATTACCTCGCACAGGTTCAGGCAAGGATTGATACGTTCTTAGTTCATAATCCGGGCATTCAAAAACTCGAAATACCATCAGACATTGTAACTGCAAGTGGTGGCGGTTTAGATCCAAATATTTCTGTACAGGCCGCTAAAGTGCAGGCAAAACGCATTGCTAAAATAAGGGGCATTCCAGAGCCAAGTATTCAACAATTAATTCTCGCTAATATAGAAAAACCTTTGCTTGGATTGTTTGGAACGGAAAGGATCAATGTGTTGAAATTAAATATAGCGTTGGATGAATTGCAATAATGAAAAGCCATCATTTATAGTAAACTAATCTTTAATCAGATAGTTGAAATTCTAAATTTGTATGATGGATAAAGATCAAACCGTTCAGCATTTTCTTGACTTGATAAAAAAATCAAGGAAGGGTAAGTTTAAAATCTACATTGGCATGAGCGCTGGCGTGGGCAAAACCTATCGTATGCTGCAAGAGGCACACGCGTTGCTAAGAAATGGCATTGACGTGAAGATCGGTTATATTGAAACTCACTTTCGTAAAGAGACTCACGCTCTGCTTGAAGGGTTGCCGATTATTCCCAGAAGGAAATTATTCTATAAAGGCAAAGAGTTGGAAGAATTGG
>JANXRR010000406.1 GCA_025356795.1 Bacteroidia bacterium | reverse complement strand
TTTTAGAAAGGCCTGAGTTTCAAGCTACAGACCACAAGCTATTTGCAAGCATACATAACATCAAGCTTGTAGCTTGTGGCTTGAAGCCCTACTTTTGCAGCATGGCTTCATCGCTTGCTTCAATTTCTTTCTCTGCATTGCTGCGCCTTACAAGGTTCGGTAACTTAACGATTATTGCGCTAGCGCAATATTTTACCGCTTGCTTTCTCCTCAATCAAAAATATCTTTTTGACTGGCATTTGTTTGTGCTTTCTTCGGCTACTGTTCTTATTGCTGCTGCAGGTTATATTATCAATGATTATTATGATATTAAAATTGATTTAATAAATAAACCCGAACGAGTGGTTATCGGAAAAAAAATCCCGCGAAGAATTGCCCTCTTTTTACACACACTGCTTTCTATGTCGGGCGTAGTGTTAGCAATTATTTTGAATTGGGAAATTGGAGTAATTATTTTCTTTATGTCATTTTCATTGTGGTGGTATTCCAACAGCTTGAAACGCCAACCGTTCATTGGAAATTTTGTTGTCGCGCTTTTAATAGGTCTGTCCGTTGAGTTAGTAAATGTTCTTTATCATGTTGAAAGTTATCTAATCACCATCTATTCACTCTTCTCATTTTTTATGACACTCCTTCGTGAGATTATAAAAGACATGGAAGATTTGAAAGGCGACAGCTCCTTTGGCTGTAAAACCTTGCCTATCATTTGGGGACTTAGAAAAACAAAACTTTTCATTTATGGCTTGATGGTTTCTTTTGCCGTTCTAGTAATTATATTAAATCAGTTATTCATCAAGCTTCCTCTCTATTACTTCATGGGCTTTTTATTTATCCCCTTGGGCATTCTGTTCGCATTGTTAATTCGTGCCGACACAGTAAGAGACTTTAAACAACTAAGTCAGTTATGCAAAGTGATTTTGCTATTGGGTATTATCAGTATGATTTTCGTTAATCAATAACCTATGGATAAACAATTTCGCGTGGCAATTTTTGCTTCCGGCAATGGAACTAATGCTGAAGCCATCATGAAGCATTTTCAACATCATGCCAGTGTAAATATAACTTTAGTATTAAGTAACAATAAAGAAGCAAAGGTTTTAGAACGTGCAGCAAAATTCAATGTGCCCACTGTTGTATTTAATAAAACTGAATTTAAAGATTCATCACTTATATTATCCATCTTACACAAACAGTCCATCACCCATATTGTGTTGGCTGGCTTTATGTGGCTGGTGCCTTCGTATTTGGTTGCTGCGTATCCCAACAAAATCATCAACATTCATCCAGCACTGCTTCCTGCCTTTGGTGGTAAGGGTATGTTTGGTATGCATGTGCATGAAGCTGTGAAGGCTAGTGGGCAATCTGTGAGTGGCATTACCATTCATTTAGTTAACGAACATTACGATGAAGGAAAATTTTTACTACATAAGAGCTGTGATGTTCTTTCATCAGATTCATCACAAGACATTGCCAACAAAGTTCATGCACTTGAATACGAATGGTATCCTAAACAAATTGAGGAATGGATCACTCTATTGTCAGACTGAATTTATCGAAGTCTAATTTCGACAGGCTCAATTTGACATTCTATTTCTTTTCTTTAGTAACAATCAACTCATAATCTTCCGATTTTGGAAACATGGAGAAGATACTTTGAATAAATTGATTGGGCACTGTGAGTTTTCGTTTCACGAGATCCATCCAAGCCCCGTCAATGTTTACTACAGCGGCAATTGCGCCATCTTCTTTAATGAAGTGATGCCTCAAACTCCAGCGGGCAAAATCTTCTGTTGATTTCACCATCACCACATCCAAAGTGATTTTATCATCCAATCGTAGTTCCCTTTTAAAGATAGCTTCCTCACGGAATAATATAGGGCCAACTTCAAACTCTTCAAGTTTCCGTAAGTTGAGTCCGCCTTCGCTTAACACCATCATGCGCATGGCAGCTCCATAATCATAATAGACAGAATGACGAAGATGGCGGTTAGCATCCATATCTGACCAACGGACTTGCATGGAACGGGTAAAGTGTTGCATTATGTATTTTTAGAATCTAGTATAAATTAAATCTTATCCATTATTCCGTCCAACTCATCGGATAATTATGATCAATAAATTCCAACGCATCAGTTGTTAGCCAAAGCGGATGAAAAGTATCAATCATTACGGCCAGTTCATGCGTTTCCTTTGTCCCAATACTTTTTTCTACGGTACCGGGATGCGGCCCATGAGGCAGCCCACCTGGATGCAGCGTAAATGAACCCCTTTCAATTCCCCTCCGGCTCATAAAGTTTCCTTCGGCATAATACAATACTTCATCGCTATCAATATTGCTGTGATTGTAAGGCGCAGGAATGGATAGTGGGTGATAGTCAAACAGCCTGGGCACAAAAGAACAGATTACAAAATTATGTGCTTGAAAGGTTTGATGTACTGGCGGTGGTTGATGGATGCGCCCAGTAATTGGTTCAAAGTCATGAATAGAAAATGCATACGGCCACAAGAATCCATCCCACCCTACAAGATCTAAAGGCGAATAATCATATACATATTGATGAAGAAACCCTTGCTTCTTTATCTTCACAAGAAAATCACCTTTAGTGGTATCGGTTATCAATTCATAGGGAGGCCGAATGTCACGCTCACAGTAAGGAGAATGCTCTAACAGCTGACCAAGCTGACTTCTATAACGCTTTACGGTTTCAACAGGCGAAGCGGCTTCTATAACTAACAATCGCAACGGGCCTTCTTCAAATTCAAGTTTATAAATAACGGTACGGGGTATCACTACATAATCGCCTTGAGCAATTTCAAGTGACCCAAACTGAGAGATTAGTTTGCCTTTTCCATCATGAATATAAATCACTTCATCGCCTTCGGCATTTTTATAGAAGTAGTCCATCTTTCTTTTGGATGGCGAACAAATGGAGATAGCGCAATCGTTGTTCATCAACAATACCTTGCGAGCACTCAAATAATCTTCACCTGTAGTTTCAACTTGGGAAGTATTTAAGTGTGTTTGCCTCAAAGCATAGTCTTGAATTCTTTTGGGGCCGTATTGTACGGGCGCGTTCACTGCTTTTATCCGCGTTGGCGGATTGATATGGTATAAGTTGGAATAGATTCCTGAAAAGCCTTCTGAACTTACAAGCTCTTCTTTGTACAAACTTCCATCATGCTGACGAAATTGTGTGTGGCGCTTATGCGGAATAGAACCTAGTTTATGATAGAACATGGTGGTGTAATTTTTAAAAATTAGATTCCTAAGTTACTAAATTTCTCCTCGTGCTAATATTTTTAAACTTATTTCCGCGAATAGAATCGATAGGGGCAGTAAATATTTTTATCTCATACAAGCCTTTCAATCTTGCTAATACTAAACTAAATTTGTTTGATTAATCGTATTAAATTTTTTTATGGTAGATATTATCTCAAGCTCACAAGCTATTGAATTAGAAGAGAAATTTGGTGCTCATAATTACCATCCATTACCAGTTGTGTTAACCAAAGGAGAAGGTGTTTTTCTGTGGGATGTGGAAGGCAAACGGTATTACGACTTTCTTTCTGCTTATAGTGCCGTTAATCAAGGGCATTGCCATCCAAGAATTATTCAGTCGTTGATTACCCAGGCTAGAGAATTGACTTTAACTTCGCGTGCATTTTACAACGACAAGTTAGGCGCGGCAGAGAAATATGTGTGTGACACATTCGGCTATCAAAAAGCATTGTTCATGAACAGCGGTGCCGAAGCCAATGAAACCGCCATTAAACTTGCACGCAAATGGGGCTATACAAAGAAAGGCATTCCTGCGAATCAAGCGGTGATTGTAGCCGTTAAGAAAAATTTTCATGGAAGAACCACTACCATTATTTCTGCATCTACCGATCCTTCCTCACAAAATGGATTTGGTCCGTTTATGCCTGGCTTTGAAATTGTTGAGTATGATAATGTAGAAGCTTTAGAAAAAGCATTGGCAAACCCTCATGTTTGTGGGTTATGGATTGAACCCATTCAAGGTGAAGCAGGTGTATACATTCCAGCTGAAGGGTATTTGAAGGCAGCAGAAAAATTGTGCCGCAAGCACAATGTGTTGTTGATGATGGATGAAATACAAACAGGTATTGCTCGTACTGGAAAAATGTTGGCCGTTGATTATGAAGATGTGAGGCCTGATCTTTTGATACTTGGCAAAGCACTGTCAGGCGGAGTTCTACCAATATCACTTGTACTTGCTGATGATGAAGTAATGCTGGTAATTAAACCGGGTGAGCATGGATCCACTTTTGGTGGCAATCCTTTGGCAGCAGCGGTGGTAATAGAAGCGTTACAAGTAGTGAAAGACGAAAAACTTGCTGAAGCAGCTTTTAACCTCGGAATCATTTTCCGGGAACGCGTAAACAATCTCATTAACAATACATCACTAATCAAATTGGTTAGAGGCAAGGGCTTATTAAATGCCATTGTGGTAAACGACATACCCGACAGTGAAACCGCATGGACCCTATGTGCACAATTTGCTCAGCACGGCCTGTTAGCAAAACCAACACACGGTAACATTATTCGCTTTGCACCTCCGTTAGTAATTACAGAAGAACAACTACATGAGTGCTGCGATATTATTGACAGCGTGGTCTTGCATTTTAAAAATCCATAATATTTTTTTAATTATAGATTCGAAGCTTAAGCTAAATGTCCTAACTATCCTCTCCTGTCTTTCTGATTTTTTAAAAGCAATATGTACTTCGCTCATATATATTTTTTAACGGCCACGTTCTTTTCTTTCTTTCAAGAAAATTTAATCATCGAAGGCTATTGCAGTAAAATCTCAGTTAATTCTGGCGATTCTTTAACTATATATGTAAATGCTGGTGAGAAACGGGATAATTATGAACTTAAACTTTTTAATTTGGAAGGTAAGCAAGTAGCAGCTTACAAAACAAATGTGTTTTCGCAAGAACCACAAAAAAACAAAGCATGGGAAAATGGATATGGATATAAACCCTCGTTGAAAATCAAAGTTCCTAATTTAAAAAGTGGCGTGTATCAATGGGAAGACAGAATTCCTCTCATCATTAAAAAGGACAAGCCCAAAATTGTAGTTGTGTATAATTCAAACCGTGAGAATGCGTATTGCAATGGCGGAGGCAAAAGCCTGTATTCATTCAACTCATCTGATTTTAAGCCTGCGCAAAAAGTTTCCTTCTTGCGCCCCATGCGATTGCCGAAACATGCTGAACCTTTTTTAAGATGGTTTGAAACACAAAATTTTACAAATGTTGGATACATAGCTGATGGAGATTTAGATGATTACTCGGTGTGGGGAAAGGCTGACCTACTAATCATTACCGGGCATAGTGAATATTGGACACTTCAAGCAAGAAGAAACTTTGACCGCTTTGTGAATGAAGGCAAAGACGCGATGGTACTCTCAGGAAATACTATGTGGTGGCAGGCTCGATATAATAAAAACAGAACACAAATGACGTGTTACAAATCAAAAGATGACGACCCAATTGCAAATAAAAAATTAAAAACCATTAACTGGAATGAACCGCGATTAAATTATTCTATTGGAAAATCTATTGGCG
>JANXRR010000332.1 GCA_025356795.1 Bacteroidia bacterium | reverse complement strand
TTGGTAGCGGCATCAAAGTCTGTGCTGCCAGTTTTTTTAATCCAAGTCCATAAGTAAACTGGATTAGTATTATTATCCCATGCGAAATTTTCTAAGGTTGTTCCAGTTACATCAACTGTAATGGTAACAGGCTGGTTAGCTACTGGGAAAGCTGGATTAGTAATAACTACTTGACCAATTGCTAAAAAAGGAAATAACCCAACACACCACAAAAGAAAAGCTTTCATAAATTTCATATTTAACAAAAATGAAAAAAATCAGGAGCTAATGCCCCTGATTTTTTTGCTATTTAAACCATTAAAATTAATTTACTGATACCACTTTGGTAGTCAAATTCACATTTATATTAACGGAGCCAGTTGCACCTACATATTTTAGATTACTATCTCCATCACTTGCATTTACAAATTTTGCATCCACCGTTGTAAAGTAAGGATAGTTATATCCAGTTGGACCCCAATCAGCTTGTGCAAAGAAACGGAATGCCTCTCCTGAAGTGAAGGTGGCAGTAGACTTGTATACGCCTGCACTTACGTAAGTCATCTCAACCTCTTTGCTACCCCATGGACCCCAACCATTTAAAGCTGCACCCATCATAAATAATTTAGGTTTTGGCAGGTCGCCTACAACTACTGTCTTATTATTTAGATCCACTGTAATCTTAAAAGGTCCAGAAGTGCCTATAAATTTCAAATTACTATCCCCATCATTTGCATTAACAAATTTGGGATCAACAGTGGTGAAGAATGGGTAGTTATACGATGTGGGCGACCAATCAGCTTGGGCAAAAAATCTAAAGGCATCATTATAGAAGGTTGCATCAGCCTTAAAAACACCTGGCTTTACATAAGTCATTTTTATGCTTGCCCCTGTGCCCGGCTTATCCCAGCCACCAATTCCTGCACCTGTCATATATAAAACAGGCTCATTTACCGCAACAGCTGCAATTTTTTTTGCTGCCAGGTCAACATTCACTTTGTACCAGCCACTAGTTCCTATAAATTTTAAATTAGTATCTCCGTCATTAGCATTAACAAATTTCGAATCTACTGTAGTAAAGAAGGGGAAGTTATAAGACACAGGATTCCAATCTGCTTGGGCAAAAAACCGAAATGCTTCTCCATTATTGGTAAAGTAAACTATGGTCTCATACTTTTTGTATGCAGAGCTTTGCCATTCTACGGCTGCATCTGGCCAAGGGCCCCAGCCCTTTAAACCCGCACCCATTCCATAGATTGGAGGAAAACTGGTGGCATAAGGTGTAACAGTAATTGACTTTACAGTAGAAACAACGGGGCTAATCTTGTCACCGATTGTAGATACAACTCGTAGTTTAATTGCTGCAGCTTCCTCTGGGTTAAGACCTAGCCCTAACAGCTTTGTGTTCATATCACCTACCGATACGGGAGACTCTGTCTTTCCATTACTCACTGTGGCTATTTCTATTGGCGCTGAGAAATCACCAGTTGATTTATCCATTTGAAGTTTATAAGTAACAGATGCAGCGAATCCAAAATTAGGAACAGTCCATTTGAATGTCTCCATTGTTTTGGTAGCATTGTCTAAGGTCAAGACATAAGCTGCAGCCGAAGGTGTCAACAGCTCATTAGCTGTAACCGTTGCTTTTAAGGTTGGCTTAACTGCGTCATCCTTGCAGGACGTAACAAAAATAAGTACCATCACCATTACAAATAGGTACTTAACTTTATTTAGTATTTTCATAATTATAATTTTTATTTTCTAAAATTCAACCCCACTATTAATAACCATCATTTTGTTTCAAATTAGGATTAGAGCCAATATCAGCTGCCGGAATTGGAAATAGAACACGTTTAGCATCGATAGAAGCACCGTCAATCACTCCGCCTTTCCAAGGCCATAAATAAGTAGAACCAGTATATTTCCCGAAGCGAATTAAGTCAGTTCTTCTATGCGCTTCCCAATACAATTCACGTGCGCGCTCATCCAAAATAAAATCAAGCGTTAACTGACCTGCGGTAATTGCGCCAGAGGCATTGCCGGCTGTTACATCTCCTGTTCTTGTTCTAATTGCGTTTACATAGTTTAGTGCCGTAGTTGCATCACCACCTGTACCGCCTCTCAATACTGCTTCTGCATACATCAAATAGGCATCCGCCAATCTGAACATAGGGAAATCTGTATCAGGAAAACCAGTGGCATCGTTTGGTGAGGTTGCCCCCGCGGCAGTGATGTTTCTGAACTTATAAATTCCATATCCGTCTGTACTTTTGTTAACAGCACTAATCGCCAAAGCCTGTCCTTTGTCTTCTTTGGCAAAAATTGCTCTTGATTCTGTTAATGAAGGAAATTTAGTTACCAAAGCAGATGTAGTACGTAAGCCAGACCAACCACCGTTACCCGAATTTCCGTTGATCATTACTTGCACAATCGAGTATGCTTGTGACTTAGCCCCATCGAAATTTTGAGCAAATATTATTTCGGAATTATTTGTATTGTTATCAGATCTAAAAATATTTGCATACTTATCTGCTAACGTATATCCTCCAGCAATTACTTCTTTCAATTCAGTAATTGCTTCTGTATACTTTGGCTGATTGATATACACTTGAGCATTCAAATAAAGTTTTGCCAATAGCATTGATGCTGTTGCTTTGTCCGCCCTTCCGTACTCAAATCTAGCTGCGCCTAAATCTCCTTTAATTGCTTTCAATTCACTCTCCACGTAAGTAAATAGCTCTGCTCTGTTCTTTACTGGAGGAAAGTAGGCACCTGGCAAATCCTTTTCTGTTACGAAGGGTGTTTTTCCATATAAATCCAACCCATGATAATAAGCAAGTGCGCGTAAGAAGCGTGCCTCAGCCTGAAACTTCTTAATATCAGCATTGTCTGTTTTGCCAGTTGTGGCGCGAATAAATTCATTCGATAATGCAGCCACGTTTAAAATACGAGCAAAGAGTGCAGTGGGTATACCATCAGAGGGAACCCATGTATTGTAGTGAAGATTGAAAATAGTACCGTTCGCATCATTAGGATAAGTCCATACTGCCTCATCGGTTGTAAGTTCTTGCATATACCACAATGATCTGATGAAACAGCTAAACCCTTCATCTACACCGGCCACATCAGGAGAACCAGCTGGTCCTTTTTGGCCCGTTAATGCAAAAGCTGCATATAACTTGGCAAGCCCTGCCTTATATGATTCGGTAGTTGTATACACCTTATCTGAAGTAGTTAAGAAGGGATCGTTTGGTTTTACATCTAAATCGCCTACACAAGACATCATTAATGCCATTGTGAAAACTGCACTCAGGGAAGAAATTTTTATATAATTTATTTTCATACTCATTTTAATTAAAATTAGAAGGTAACATTAAAGCCAAGCAAAATGGTACGCGGACGAGGATATATGTTGTTGTCAATTCCAAACACACCATTATTTTCACCAATTTCAGGATCAAGTCCTTTGTAGTTGGTAACTACAAAAGCGTTTTGAACCGTTAAACTTAACCGAGCTTTTAATTTATCGATGAAGACTTTATTAAAGCTATACCCAACACTCATATTATCCATTCTAAAGAAAGAGGCATTTTGGACATAGTAATCTGAATAAATCTGCTGGCTCACAAATTTTGTGTCATTAATAGAATTCAGCGTGTTGTTAAAGTACCCTAAGTTGTAAAGGCCGTTATAAAAAGCCCTGCCAGCTTGAACATTGTTATACACATAGTTTCCGATGCTTAAGCGTCCGGAGAAGGTGAAGTCAAACTTTTTGTAATTCAATCTTGAGTTAATCCCAATTAAGAAGTCTGGCACAGGAGTTTTATATCTATATCTGTTTAACTGATTACCATAAACCGTACCGCCTTGGCCTGAGCGATCAACATACAAACCTTCTGCTGCTTTGCCTGCCCCATCATATACTTGCTGGTACGGAAAGAATGAGTTTGCCGGATAACCTACCTGATCATTTTGTATAAACGCATCTACACTGATACCTCCTTTAAATCTACCTAGGTAGTTAGGATCATCGGTGAGGTTCAGCTTAGTGATTTTAGTATTAAAGGTGGTGAAGTTGGCACCTACGGTTAAGGAAAGGTCTTTAGTTGAAATAGGAGTTCCTTTTAATGTAAGTTCAAAACCCTTTACTTCTAAACTCCCCACATTAGTGTCGATGTAATTAGAGAAGTTAACTCCGTTAGCAATGGCAATATAATTAAGTAGATCTTTGGTATTTTTCTGATATAATTCTACCGATCCCGTCAACTTATCATCAAACAATCCAAAGTCAACACCTACGTTGTAGGTTGTAGTTTCTTCCCATTTAATTTTTCCATCATACGGATTAGGTCTTTGTGTAGTGTAGAAAGTATTGCCCAACTGATATTGAGTTTGAGTATCTGATGATTGGTAGGTGGCTAGGTAAGGAAAATAATTTGCTCCAATATCTTGTTGACCGGTTACCCCAAAACCAGCTCTGAGTTTCAAATCAGAAACAACGTTTACGCTAGAAAGAAAACTTTCGTCTTTTATTCTCCATGCAAGTGCAACGGATGGGAATAAACCCCACCGGTTAGCTGACGCAAACCTAGAAGATCCATCATTTCGCAAAGTGGCCGTTAGTAAATACTTGCCGTTAAGGGTGTAGTTCAATCTGCCAAAAAAAGAAACTAAATAATTTTGGCTTTTAGATGGATTAGAGATAGTTGGTACTGAAGCTACCAATGCTTTATTTACGCTATAGGATTCTCTATAAAAATGTTGCCATCCGTAACCAGCAGTCAAATCAATTTTATGTGATCCAAATTGCTTTGCGTAATTGGCATAAATATCTAACAACTCAGATTGATTTCTGCCTCCGTAAATATTGTTTCGGCCTATTAATTGTGTGCCAGGAGCGGCTACACCATTATTGACGAAAGCGGCAGTAATGGGAGCTCTATTGAAGCCATCGCTAGTTTGTCTATCCAACCCTGCGTTTACCGTAACCTTTACATCAGGGAAAAATTTCAATTTATATTCTACTTTAATGTTTCCAATGATACGATCAGAAGTTGATTTATTATCAGTTTGATTTAATTGAGCAACAGGATTAGCAGTGCCGCTGATAGCACCTTTACTAAGCCAAGAAAAATAACCACCATACTGGGTTGCTGCGGCATCATAAATAGGTTGCGTAGGATCAAACGCTACTGCACTTCCCACAGCTCCTGTTTCACCAAAGTTGGTAGAGGTGTAACTTCCTTTAGCACTAAAATCTACTTTGAGATCACCTCCCAAAAAAGTAGGGCTTACATTTATGTTCAATGAATTACGCTGAATGCCAGTAGTTTTTAAAATACCTTGCTGATCGGTATAACCGTAAGAAATACGATAAGGAATATCTTTAAGAGAACCAGAAGCACTTAAGTTATGATCGTGTGAAATGGCATCGCGGAAAATTTCACGTTGCCAATCTGTGCTAGAGGTTCCCAGTTTCGCCTTAGCTGTAGCATCAATTCCTGAAGTTCCTGCTGGCAAACCGTTAATCAGTGCTTTATATTGAGTTGCATCTAATACATCTACATACTTTACTGGAGAACCAACAGAAACATTTCCGTTGTAACTAAATTTTACCTTACCCGCTACTCCCTTTTTGGTGGTAACAATGATTACCCCATTAGAAGCTCTTGAACCATAAATAGCTGTGGCTGAGGCATCTTTTAAAACGGTAAAATTTTCTATGTCATTCGGGTTAATTGCCGCCAATGGATTAGAAACACCTCCCGGGGAAGTATTGTCGACCGGAAAACCATCAATTACTATGAGCGGATCGTTACTCGCATTCAAGGAAGCTCCTCCTCTGATTCGGATAGTTGAACCCGCACCTGGAGCACCACTGTTTGATGTGATGGCCACACCCGCAAATTTACCTACCAGCAAATCTTGCGGAGATGTTAAAACACCTTTATTAAAATCTTTATTTGAAATAGCTGTAACAGCACCTGTTGCATCTTTCTTTTGCACTTCGCCATAACCTACAACTACTACTTCTTGCAATGCAGTAACATCAGTCTCCAAAACAATGGATAAACTT
>JANXRR010000293.1 GCA_025356795.1 Bacteroidia bacterium | reverse complement strand
ATCCCGGGATGACAGACAATGGGTGTTTTCGTGCTGAGGCATTACCTTCTCCAGGAAGTTGATCACAGCGGGAAAAGTATTCCCAACGAGGGACATTCACTTCAATAAACTGAGTCAGTTTCTCCAGATCAACAGATGCATCGGCATGGACAAAAAGCCAGGCGGAATCTGAAGAATAATCCTCAATTTTAAGTTTTAGTATCATAGTTAATGCTTCTATTCCTATTGAACGTCCATGAGAGTGCCAAAGTTTATTGTCTCCTAAATCTCTTGCTATTTCTGTTGCCCGGTTATTTTTTTGATCTATAGTAACTAAACTTCGATTTTTATGATAGTTCCAGTTTTTGAATTTATATTTTACTAACCACTCCTTCAAAAGTGCTATTGTAAGATCTCTAGCTTGTTCATGCCTTCTTAGCATAGCGAGATCTTGTTCTCTTAACATAATCAATTCAGCCTGTGTTAGTTTTCCGTTCGCTGATTTTGAAATTAATTCTTCAACCTTATCTAAGTAACCTAATGCAGGAACCCAATTTTTACCATTAAAAACCTGTGGATCAATCGGACCAAGTGATGAAGAATAATCCATGAAAATTTTATCACCTGACATGCAGAATATCGTGCCTGCCGAGTATGCTGAATCTGGAACAATAAAGTATACTTCGTCATAGTGATGTCTAGTTATCTTTACTAATTTCTCGACTGTTTCAGCACTTCCTCCAGGGGTATTTAGAATGATACAAAGAGTTTTGTGTTGCACATGATCTAACTTTAAATCTTCAATAAAATCTCGGAAGGGCTTTTCAAGGGAATCGCCAATTGGCCCATAATAAAAAATAACATCCGCGTTGAAATGTGACTCAAGTGCATTCAATCTTTTATTTAAAATATCATGAATTGTGGAATCAAATATTGGCTTCATTTTGAAAAAACTAGTTTCTAATAAAAATAAATTCTACGAGTCTTAGACATCACAAATTTTAATTGCCTTCAACGATTTCAATTTGTTTGCTTTGGCAGGAATAAATTCTTGCGCTACAAAACCTGTGAACCCAGTTTCTATAATTGCTTTCATAATAGCTGGGTAATATAATTCCTGACTATCATCAATCTCGTGGCGGCCGGGCACACCGCCCGTGTGGAAGTGAGAAATGTATTTGATGTTTTTGCGGATGGTGGCAATCACATCGCCTTCCATTATTTGCATGTGATAAATATCATACAGCAATTTGAAATTAGGCGAACCCAGTTTTTCACAGAGCCTTACACCCCAATCGGTATGGTCGCATTGATAATCTTTATGATCTACTTTGCTGTTCAACAGTTCCATACTTACGAGCATGTTGTGCTTCTCGGCAATTTTCATCACAGGCTCTAGGCCCTTCGCACAATTTTCTAGTCCTTGTTCAGAAGTTAGCCCATTTGCATTTCCGCTAAAGCAGATTACATTTTTTAATCCGGCCTCAGCTGCTTTTGGAATATTAGTGGCGTAATCTTTCAATAACTGTTCGTGGAATGAAGGATTGTTAAAACCTTTTTGCAAGCCCCAATCATTCGCATAGGCCATCGCACAAGTCAGGCCATACTTCGCTGCCGTTGCCCACTGCGTAGCATTCAACAAGTCAATCGACTTAATACCTATGCGCTTGGCGGCAGAATATAAAGCGTCTAGTGGAATATCATTGTAACACCACTGGCACACCGAGTGATTTATTTTTCCGTTCACCCCGTCTGGCAAGGCCGCCATTGACTTCGCTAGTTGCGGCAGCGCCACCACACCCAATGCAGTTGCAGCTATTTTTTTTATTGCTTGAGTTCGATTCATATTACGAGTTAACTTTTTTGTAGATATAAATTTCAAATCTTTCCATATTCAAAAAATAAAACATCAGCAGCACAATTATTTTTTAAGCTGATTGAATCTCGATTGGATAAAGACTCGAATATGTTTTTTATAGTTTGCCGAGCTGCTTGTTGATTAGCGGTTAGGTTTTCTTGAGCTTGTAGCAATTCTGCCAGGTAAAACAATAAAAAAGATAAATAATAGAATTTTGATCATCGTCTATTTCTTTACTTCTCACTCCTCACGACAACGCCATCTTTCATTACCCATTTCACTTTTCTTAAATCAGTAATTGTTTTAGAAGGATCACCACTAACGACTAAGAGATCAGCCTTCATACCTTCTTTGATTGCACCAAATTGATTTTCGATATGGAATGCTTTTGCGTTTACACTCGTAGCTGCTTTCAACACATCCAGCGGCTTCATACCATACTCTACCATCAGCTCCATCTCTAGTGCATTTTCCCCGTGAGGGAATACGCCTACATCGCCTCCCATGCCAATAGCCACACCTGATTCCATCGCGGCCCTAAAACTTTTTTTCTTGTTCACCACGTTTGCCGGATCGGGCTGCACACCTTTTTTCCAACCGCGGTATTGCGTAATCATATCGACCGCTGCCAGTGTAGGGATAAA
>JANXRR010000270.1 GCA_025356795.1 Bacteroidia bacterium | reverse complement strand
ATACACGTTGCCGAATTTTTGGTAAGTAACACCTCGGTTGAGAAATGCCCAACGCCTGAACGGCCAGAATTTGCTTTTATTGGAAGATCCAACGTTGGTAAATCATCGCTTATAAATTTGCTTGCCAGGCATAAAGACTTGGCTAAGACATCGGTAAAACCAGGAAAGACCCAAATGATAAATCACTTTTCCATTGATAGTAAATGGTACTTGGTTGATTTGCCTGGTTATGGATATGCCAGAACCAGTCTTGCTCAGCGCGAAACGTTTGGTAAAATGATTGAAGATTATATTCTTCAACGGGAAAATCTTTATTGCACATTTATATTGATCGATGTGCGATTAAAACCTCAGGCCATTGATTTGGATTTTATTGAATGGCTGGGTGTGAGAGGCCAACCATTAGCAATTGTATTGACAAAGGCTGATAAGCTTACGCGAAATGAGCTCGAACAATCAAAAAAAGTGTTTTTCGAAAAAATGAATTCTATTTGGGAAACGCTACCGCCCATTTTTGTTACTTCAACGGTTAAGAAATTAGGAAGAAAGGAGATATTGGAATTTATTGGGAAGGCCATCAAAGCGCAACCCAAAATTGATTAGTTTTGCCGCACTAAAGAATAGTTATGGAGTTAGCAGAGATCGCATCGATAAGTGGTAAGGGTGGTTTATTTAAGGTGTTAAAACCCACGAAGGCAGGAGTAATACTTGAATCGCTAGATGAATTGAAAACAAAAGTGGTGGCTTCGGCATCGCAGAAGCTTTCGTTGCTGAAAGAGATATCCATCTATACCACCACCCAAAAAGGAACAGTTTCCTTAGAAGAAGTACTGCAAAAAATTTATAAAGATTTCGGAAATGATATTGGTCTCACATCAGAGGCTGAACCTACTGAATTAAAATCTTTTTTAAAATCAATTTTACCCGAATACGATGAAAGCCGCGTATATATTTCAGACATAAAAAAACTGATAAAGTGGTATCTTATCATACTTCAACAAGTACCTGAAATTTTAACAGCACCTATTGTTGTGCCTCAAAAAGAGGAAGAAAAGAAGTAATCTCATTGCTAAGATCCTTTATAGAATGAGGGCTTGAGCTTTCAGGGCCACAGTTATTTTATTATTTCATTTTCTATTTCGCTCAGTGAATCGAATAATTGTTTATAGCTATCAATTACAAAATACTGTAATTGAAATTTGTCCTTTATGTAAGGGGTTTTAGCAATCATTTTTACAGTGTATGGCAAGCGCTGTGGGATCGTGCTTTGGAGTGCATAGATAGATTCACCACCAGAGGAAAGAATGCCAGCACCGTAAATATGTAAGGCTTCTTCTTTTATTAATCCAAACTCAATAGTGTACCAATAAATACGAGCGATATTTTCGATGGCTGTTTCATCATCAATTACTTTGAGGGCAATTTTACTAAGGCCTTTCAAGAAGCCACAAAAATCATGATTGGTTAGGAGCGGAACGTGACCAAATACATCATGAAACATGTCTGGCTCTTCTAAGTAATCGAGCTGCTCACGCTCACGAAACCAGGTACTGGCAGGGAATTTTTGTTCTGCAAGTAATTCAAAAAAATCGTTGTTAGGAATTAGTCCCTCCACAGCAACCACTTGCCAACCGGTAATTTTTGTTAGTCTATTATTGATCTCAATAAAATCCGGAATCTTATTTCTTACAAAGCCTGCTTTTTCAATTCCTTCCAAGTAGGCCGGTGAAGCCAATGAAGGCAGTTGCTTCATTTGCCTGTCAAAAAGTAATTGCCATACCTCTTGATCTTGGGTTGTATAATTTTCGTACCTCTGTTTCATTTTTTTTTCGGTTGCGAATGCATGTTTAAAGTTGAAGGCTACCCTCTAATTTCTTCGGCTTTTTCAACCATTTCTATTGATCCAACTAAAAATGGGGTTCGTTGGTGAAGGCTTTTAGGTGTAATGTCAAGAATTCGATTTTGCCCATCAGAGGCTTTGCCGCCCGCTTGTTCTATTACAAATGCCAATGCATTGCATTCATACATTAAGCGCAATTTCCCTGTGGTATGTTCTAAAGTTTGAGGATAAATATAGATTCCTCCTTTTAATAAATTCCGGTGAAAATCGGCCACTAGCGAGCCAATGTAACGGGCTGAATAATTATTGTCTTTGCAATACTTTACATACAATTCTATTGATTTTGGAAAATGATTAGACTGGCCTTCGTTGATTGAATAAATTTTTCCTTGGCGGGGAATTTTCATATCCGGATGTGAAAGAAAATATTCTCCTAAAGTAGGCTCATAAGTAAATCCATTTACACCATGGCCTGTGGTGTAAACAAGCATGGTGGATGAACCATAAAGAACATAGCCCGCAGCTACTTGCTCCGATCCTTTTTGAAGAATGTCTTCTTCTGCAATAGCTTTACCCACACTACTTTTTCTGCGGTAAATAGAAAAGATAGTTCCGATGGACACGTTTACATCAATGTTAGATGAGCCATCAAGAGGGTCGATTGCAATAACATATTTTCCTTCATTATTAAGATCAACAAACGATTCAGTTTCCTCTGAAATTAAGGCGCAAACTTCACCTCCTTTTGAAAGAGCTCTGGTAAAACGAATATTTGCTAATACATCTAGTTTTTGCTGACTTTCACCACCTGAGTTGGAGCTTCCAATTGGCCCCATAATATCAATTAGCCCTGCTTTATTTACCTCGCGTTTTACTACTTTGGAAGCAAGCGCAATGTCGCGCAAGAGTTGAGAAAGCTCACCGGTTGCAAATTGAAATTGATCTTGATTATTCTTAATAAACCGATCAAGAGTAAAACCTATAGATTGAGCAATTCGTGAGGCTTCTATCATTTATTTATCTTAGCGAAAAAGAGTTTGTAAATATACCAAACAAACGTTTGTAATCAATTAAGAAAATGATTGTATTCAAATTTGGCGGAGCCTCCTTGAGCAGCGCTGCTTCTATTAAAAATGTGGCCTCCATTATTGCATTATTTCCCGAAAGGAAATTGGTAGTTGTTTCGGCCATCGGTAAAACCACCGATGCGTTGGAGAAAATTGTTGCACTTGGGCAGGCAAGCAAAGATTTTAAAAACGAACTATCCTTTTTAAGAAAATATCATCACACTATTTTAGATGAATTATTCCCAAAAGATCACCAAGTATTTAGCGAGGTAGGGAGCTTACTTTTAACGATTGAAAAATTGGCGGCACCTAACCAGGAATATGATTTGGTGTATGATCAAATTGTTTCTTTGGGAGAGGTAATTTCTTCGCTGATAGTTTCTTCTTATTTGAACCATGTGGGAATTACAAACGATTGGCACGATGCCCGGATGCTTATTGCTACCACTGATAATTACAGAGAAGCAAAGATTGATTGGGTTAAAACCCAATTGAACATCGACTCATCGCTTTTGAGAAACAATGAAAACACACACATAACTCAAGGATTTATTGCAACAGGAACAAGCGGAAATACAACTACGCTTGGAAGAGAAGGTTCCGATTTTTCGGCAGCTATTTTTGCTTCCTGCTTACAGGCCAAGTCTGTCACAATTTGGAAAGATGTAGCAGGAGTAATGAATGCCGATCCTAAAAAAATTTCATCGGCAAAAGTATTTGAAGAGTTGCCTTACAAAGAAGCTGCTGAAATGACTTATTATGGAGCTTCTATTATTCATCCTAAAACAATTAAACCCCTTGCTAATAAAAGCATTCCTCTATACGTGAAAAGCTTTTTGAATCCCTCACTTCCCGGCACGCTTATTCATGATTGCAGAGTGAGCAAGCTGCCAACGCTCATTGTGTTTAAAGAAAATCAATGTTTAATCTCTTGCAACGTAACAGACTACTCGTTCATTAATGAGGAGCAATTGGGTGCAATTTTTAAAACGCTTTCTGATAGCAATGTGAAGATCAACGTAATGCAGAATTCCGCTATCTCACTTTCTCTTTGTGTGGATTTTCGGGAACATAAGGTTTTGAAACTGATAGAACTATTAAGTCTATCATTTGAAGTGTACTACAATACAGGTTTAACCTTGATCACAATTAAAAACTATGATCAAAAAACCTATGATGAATATAGAAAAATGTCAGGGATTATTTTAGAGCAATCATCGCGATCTACCCTGCAATTATTAATGAAGAAATAAATTGGTTGTAAGCAGGTGGTTGATAGACCGGTCGAGTATGTCAAAAACTTCTTGAAAATCATTTTTACCTCCATAATAAGGATCGGGAACATCGCCAGTTCCGAGTGGATCAAATTCCCGCATCAAATGAATTTTTTGGAGTTGGTCTTTTGAAGGACTCAGACCAAGAATATTCTTTAAGTTACTTTTATCCATCGCCAAGATCAGATCGAACGCATCAAAATCTTTTCTTGACAATTGCCGAGCCATGTGTTTTACTGTAATTCCGTTTTCAGCTGCATTTGCCATCGTTCTTGCATCAGGCGGTAAGCCAATATTATAGTTTGATGTTCCGCAAGAATCGGCCTTTATAAAATCACTTTTTCCACGCTGCTGAACTTTATTAATCAAAATGGCTTCCGCCAATGGAGAGCGGCAAATATTTCCTAAGCATACAAACAAAACCTTGATCATATTGGCGGGTTCTTTCTTGATGCGAAAGTATACCGATTTTTTTATCCTATCTAATTACCCCTAGATTTGTTTTAATCAAAAAAGTAAGATCATGAATTTCATAAAAGTTACTGAACAAGTTGAGCCTTTTGTTGCACTTATCGAATTGAACAGGCCTAAAGAATTGAATGCGCTTAACCATGAATTGATGGGCGAGCTGCACCAGGCATTGGTGCAATTGGATGCCAATGAGGCGGTTCGTGTAATTATCCTTACGGGAAATGAAAAGGCGTTTGCTGCCGGGGCTGATGTAAAACAAATGGCCGATAAAACTGCCATTGAAATGGTGATGGAAGATAGGTTTAAAACATGGGATCAAATTAAGAACACGAAGAAGCCCATCATTGGAGCGGTGTCTGGTTTTGCCTTAGGCGGAGGCTGTGAATTAGCTATGACCTGCGATATGATTGTGGCTTCGGAAACAGCTAAGTTTGGGCAGCCCGAGGTGAGGATTGGAACCATTCCTGGTGCAGGAGGAACACAACGGATGACGTATGCTATCGGCAAGGCAAAATCAATGGAATTAATTTTGAGCGGTCGGTTTCTTACCGCCAACGAGGCCCAATCATACGGTTTGGTGAACCATGTTTTTCCGTTGGAGACTTATTTGATTGAGGCCATTAAATTGGCTAAAGAAATTGCCAGCTACTCTCCCATAGCTGTGCAACTGGCAAAAGAAGCTATCAATCATACTTTTGAAACCCATTTGGAAGAAGGCTTGGCATTTGAACGCAAGAGTTTTTACCTGACTTTTGCTTCTAACGATCAAAAAGAAGGTATGAAGGCATTCATTGAAAAACGAACGCCTTCATACACAGGGAAATAATTTTAACGGACACTAATACCAATACCGGCAGTAATGGCAGAGTAATCTTGTAGCGTATAATCAGCATGAAGCGTAAAAATCAAGAGTTTCAAGCGCATACCTGCTGTTGCCCTAGGGCCGCTCGTTGAAACACTTACGGTTATGGGATCTTTAATAGATGCTGGTTGAAGTGTAGTGCCAGCTTCATACGTACCTTTTATCGATGCCGAGGTAGAAGCAAAATTGTAACCTAAAC
>JANXRR010000266.1 GCA_025356795.1 Bacteroidia bacterium | reverse complement strand
TCAATTTCTTCTCCATCATTGTTTAAGAATTTGAATTCTGTTATCGCAATGGAAGAATCTTTGATTAAAGTAACCCACCGTTTGTATTTGAAATACCATTTCACACGCTGAGAGAAAATGCCTTTGGTGTAGAAGGCGTATAAAAACGGATGCAGGGCAAGCACAAGGTGTTTCTCGTTTTGTCTCACAAAAAGATGTTCAACATTGGTTTCTATTTGATCGGTAACCAAAATGGAAGCAGTGATTTTTCCGGTGCCATTGCATGTAGGGCAAACCTCCTTGGTAACAATATTCATCTGCGGCCTTACACGCTCGCGCGTAATTTGCATCAAGCCAAATTTGGAAAGCGGTAGCACCGTATGTTTAGATCGGTCGCTGGCTGCCATCTCATCTTTCATGGTTTGATAGATAAGCTTTTTGCTATCGGCACTGCGCATATCAATAAAATCTACCACAATAATGCCACCCATATCGCGCAAGCGCAATTGCCGGGCTACTTCTTTTGCGGCTTCAATGTTTACCGAAAGAGCGGTTGTTTCTTGGCTTTCTTCTCGGTTTGATTTATTGCCGCTGTTTACATCAATTACATGAAGTGCTTCGGTATGCTCAATAATAAGATAACCTCCGGCTTTTAGGCTTACGGTTTGCCCGAATGCAGATTTGATTTGACGTTCAATACCAAAATGTTCAAATATTTTTGCTTTGCCAGTATAGAGTTTTACAATCTTCTCCTTATCGGGGGCAATGGTATGGATATAGTCTTTAACTTCTTCGAATATCTTTTTATCGTCAACTTGAATATTATCGAACGATTCGTTCAATAGGTCGCGTAGTATAGAAGATGTTTTGCTGATTTCCCCAATGATTTTTTCATTTTCTTTGGCAGTAACCAAGCGGGTCATGCCATCTTCCCAATTTTTCACCAAACCAAGAAGATCTTTCTCCAGTTCTGCAACTTCTTTACCTTCTGCAACCGTGCGAATAATGACACCAAAGTTTTCTGGTTTAATGGATTGAATGAGTTTGAGTAGCCTTTTTCGCTCTTCGCTGCTAGTAATTTTTTTAGAAACATTTACGCCAGAAGAAAAAGGAACGAGCACCAAATATCTACCAGGAATGGATAGTTCGCACGACAAGCGTGGCCCTTTAGTTGAGATGGGTTCTTTTACTACTTGAACAGGAAAGATTTGACCTTTGGTAAGCTGCTGGCTAATTTTGCCGTGCTTGTCAATGTCTTTTTCCAATTGGAATTTATCCAGTTTGCCTCCCGTGATTTTTTTCGCGCGGACAAGTTTGGTGAACTTCTGGAGGGATCCGTATTGCGGACCGAGATCTAAGTAATGAAGAAAGGCATCTTTCTCATACCCGATGTCGATGAATGCTGCATTAAGCCCTTGTACCACTTTTTTTACGGTACCTAAATAAATATCTCCAACGACAAACTTGCTTCCTTCCGTTTCTTCATGGAATTCGGCTAAGGTTTTGTCTTTGAGAAGGGCTATACGACATCCTTCCTGAGTAGCACTAATAATAAGCTCGTTACTCAAAATTGATAAGAATGTACAATGATGGAAATTAAGACTAAAAATTAAAAAGATAGATAACCCGATTTGTATCGGATTATTTCTTTTTGTGGCGATTCTTTCTCAAACGCTTTTTGCGTTTATGGGTGGCCATTTTGTGCTTCTTTCTTTTTTTACCGCTTGGCATACTAATTTGTGCTGTTAATAACTGTTAATAACTAATTTATTTTAAATCTTTTAGATACGAATCAGCGGTGGCTTGCACCGATGGATCTTTATCTAACTTCTTTACTTTTTCAAATTGCTGTTTGGCTTTTGCTTTATTTCCTTTGTTCATATAAGCAACACCCAACAGCAGTTGGCCCTGAATATTTTCAGGATTGATTTTATCCAGCTCTTCTAGTCTTTCTATTGCCTTGTCATATTGACCCGATTGTACAGAAAGCATTCCCAGATTAAATAAGGCTAACTCATTTTTAGGATCTTGCGCTATCACTTCGCGAAGCATCAAAATTCCTTTCATGGGTGTTGACGAACTTACATAGGTCATAGCCATTTTTGTTTTTGCTTCTAAGTTGGTAGGCTCAATATCCAGCACTTTGGTGAAAAAAACCCTGGCATCTTCCGCCAACTTTTGTTGTTTACTAGCGTCATCTGCAAAGGTGAAGGCTTGATAGTAATAATCACCTGCTTTCAAGAAACTCTCTTTTGTTTGTAAGAACGTTGAAACCTCTTTTGCAAACCAGGCAGCGCTATCAAATTTTCCAGCACCTCGATACAGTTTTGCTAAAGAGTCGGCAAATATAGCATTTTTTTTATTTGTTGGATCAGATAAGTAACGGGCCCTCAAACCTTTGATCTTACCTGATGCATCTTTTGCTAAAGTAGGGTGAGGATTGGCCTTTTGTTTTGTGGCAGCCGAATCAACATGTCCGCCCGCCATCTGATTATCATTTTCTACAACCGCTTTAGGCAGCATAAAGATGAAGCCAATAATGGCCGCACTTGCTACTAGTAAAATGATACGGGTTTTTAACATAAATACTTCGGTGATTTACTAGTTAGGTATTTAGCCTTAGTGATTGCTGTTGTGCAATTAATCCAATAGCAAATCAACTTATTAACGAGTTAATTTTTTTCTGCAAACTGTTTAACTTTTTCGCTGTTCTTTATTTTGTTTACAAAAATCTTGGCAGGCTTAAAACTAGGAATGTAATGCTCTTCAATTACAATGGCTGTATTTCTGGAAATATTGCGAGCTATTTTTTTCTTTCTCTTCTTATTGATAAAACTTCCAAATCCTCGGATATAGATGTTTTGGCCACCTGACATGGATGATTTAACTATGTTGAAAAATGCTTCTACAGAAGCTGAAACATCGGCCTTGTCAATTCCGGTTTTTTCAGCTATTTGGTTTATTACGTCTGCCTTGGTCACGTTGCTTAGGGTTGAGTCTTAAAAAATTCAGGACGGCAAATTTAAACGCAGAATGTTCAAACGCAAAGAGATTTCTTTTTCAAACGCTTAATTAGCAGGATTTTACTTTGATATAATGCCAATAATTAATGAGAATTGGCAATAAATTCTGACTTTACCGATTGAAATATGAGTCAAAAGAAATTTTCAAAATTATTAATAGCGTGGTATGAGGAAAATAAAAGGCCGTTGCCATGGCGTGAAACGAAGGACCCATACAAAATCTGGCTTTCTGAAATTATTCTCCAACAAACGAGAGTAAACCAAGGCCTACCCTATTATATCATGTTGGTTGAAAAATACCCCACGGTTTTTGATTTAGCCGCTGCAACCGAGCAAGAAGTGCTTCGCCTTTGGCAAGGATTGGGCTATTATTCGCGCGCCAGAAACCTACACCGATGTTCCAAAATAGTGGCTCACCAATATGGCGGTAACTTCCCTAATAATTATATTCAGCTACAAAAGCTTTCTGGAGTAGGAACGTATACGGCTGCTGCCATTGCTTCTTTCGCTTTCGCGGAAGTAATACCCGTAGTAGACGGAAATGTGTTCAGAGTATTGGCCAGGTATTTTGGGATCGATAAAGATATTTCTACCCAAACAGCCAAAGAATTTTTTATGGCAAAGGCAGCAGCGTTGATTCCTCTTGATCAACCCGACCTATTTAATCAAGCAATAATGGAATTTGGAGCACTTCATTGCACGCCTCAAAAGCCGAAGTGTGAGGAGTGCACATTTAGGAAATCCTGTGTGGCATTTAAAGAGAATAACCAGAGTTTGTATCCAATTAAAAGTAAAAAGCCGAAGGTAAAGAAGCGGTATTTTTATTATTTTGTAATGGCCCACAAGGGTAAGCTACTAATGAACAAAAGAGGGGCGAAAGATATTTGGCAGGGATTGTTTGACTTTTA
>JANXRR010000230.1 GCA_025356795.1 Bacteroidia bacterium | reverse complement strand
AGAAAGATCATTGCCATCTTGCTCGCATGCTTTTAATAGAAGGCTCAAGTCTTTCGGGTCGTGCGAAAAATCAGCATCCATCTCCAAAATAAATTCATACCCTTGCTCCATTGCATACTTAAACCCTGCAATGTAGGCCGTGCCCAGCCCTTGTTTTCCTTTACGCTCCATTAAATGAAGTTTAGTTTCACTCAAATTGAATTGAACTTGCATCTGCTTAATAATATCTGCAGTTCCATCGGGTGAGCCATCATCTACAATTAAAAGATGAAAATCTTTCGGCAACGAAAATACAGCCTCAATAATCAAGGCTATATTATCCTTCTCGTTATACGTGGGTATGATTACAATAGCGTTGGTCAAGCTAACTTTGATATAGCAACAAAACTAAAAAAAACAATGCTCTATCCAACGCCTAATGTAGGTTTGTGGTTGTAATTCCTTCAATCTTAAAGAAAAAATGGGAGATGTCTGATTAATTAAGCCTTAGTTATTACGGATTACAAAACTGAGTTATCCAAGAACCAAAAACGTGAAAGGCTTACTAGCTTAACATGGCAGCATCCAAGGTTTGGAGTACATCGCTTAATATTTACTTCGTGTATTGATCGAAACAAAAAACATTTAATTTTGAGAACTTAAAAAATCTGATGAAAAGAAAGTGTGTGTTTTTAGATCGAGATGGGGTATTGAATGAAGATGATGTAAACTATACATACCTGCTTTCGCGATTTAAGATTTTGCCAGGCATGAGCGGTGCACTGTATCAATTGAAGGAAGCTGGATTCACACTCGTTGTTGTAACCAATCAATCGGGTATCGCTCAAAAGAAATACACAGAGTTGCAAATGCACATTTGTCATATCTTTTTACAAGAGGCATGTGAGCATGTAATTGATCACATCTATTTTTCACCGTACCATCCGTCCGTAACCAACTCATTGCTGCGAAAGCCCAGCACGTTGATGTTTGAGAAAGCCATTGCCAAGTTTTCAATTGATGTGAAAAAATCGTGGATGGTAGGCGACAGAGGGCGCGATATAATTCCAGCGCGTCAATTGGGAATTAAAACAATTCAAATCGGAAATGAAATAGAAACTGAAAACATGGCAGACTTTAAAGTGGATAGCTTAACAAAAGCCGCTTCCATTATCCTCAATAAAAAATAGTACATTCACCAAAAATTAACCGTTCATGAAAACGCTATCTTCCGTCTTTCTTTTGATTTTATTGGCCTTCACAAGCTATTCACAAAATTTTGAAGGCACTATTAAATGGGTCATGAAAATGGAAATAACCGACCCCGCTTTAAAAGTTAAGATGGCAGAAGGCCAACAGAAAATGAATGATCCTGCCAACCAAGCGAAGATGAAAGAAATGGAGGCGAAGATGAATGACCCGCAAATGAAGGCCCTGATGGATGCCAACCCGCAGATAAAAACACAGATGGAAAATGCCATGAAAATGATGCAGGGAGGTAGCCCAAGTGACATGATGCCCCAAGGATTTACCATAAAAATAAAAGGCTCCAATTCGTTAACTAAAATGGAAGGTGGCCCCATGGCAATGGAAGTACTCTACGTGAAAGACAAAGATCAATCGTATCGGCTGGACAGACAATCTAAAACATATTCAAGCATGGGCGGGGGCTCTTCTCAACCTGGCGGAAAGAAACCAACGGTAACAAAAACTTCAGAATCCACAAAGATATTGGGGTACAAATGCACAAAGTTTGTAGTGGAGTTAATAGAAGGAAATCGCAAAGTCACTCAGTCAATCTGGGCAACTACAGAAATAAAAGATATTGATGCGGCCAGTTTAGCGAAGCAGAGTATGGGACGTGGACAATCCATCTTTTATGAAGGCATGGAAGGCATTCCGTTGCGCATAGAGTCGGGCACGGCTGAAGGTAACATGACCATGGAAGTAATTGAAATCAAAAAGGAAAGCTTAAATCAGGCAGACTTCACTATTCCTGCAGGTTTCAAAGAAGGCAAGCCTATGTTTGGACGATAGCTTACTGAATGATCAGTTGACAAAAATTGGTTATCACACACAAGCTAACTGCTTTTTACCCACTGTCAATCTCTTAGTTTCGTCAAGAAGAATAACCTAACAATTTTAGCATACTCTCGCTGGTTTGTTCAGGGGCGAATAACTTAGTGGTTATTTCACCATCCTCGTTTCTATCTACCAACACATGTTTGGGGGCAGGTATCAAGCAATGCTGAATACCACCGTAGCCTCCCAATGATTCTTGATACGCGCCTGTATGAAAGAAGCCAATATGCAAAGGCTCTTCGTCATTGATCATCGGCATAAATACTTCTCCTGTATGCGATTCTGAATTATAGTAATCCATGCTATCACAAGTAAGTCCACCAATGTTTACTTTGTGATAAGAATCATCCCACTTATTAACAGCCAACAAAACATATTTCTGTTTAAGCCCCCAGGCATCTGGCAAGTGAGTGATAAACGATCCGTTCACCATGTACCAAAGTTCTTTGTCGTTTTGTAATTTTTGGTTTACCACAGAATACAAAACTGCACCACTCTCCCCTACTGTGTAACTTCCAAACTCGGTGAAAATATTTGGGACTTCAACGTTATTTTTATCACAAATCCATTTGATATTCTCAACGATCTGCTCAATCATATATTTATAATCATATTGAAAAGTGAGCGAAGTCTTGATCGGGAAACCTCCACCAATATCAATGGAATCAAGAGTTGGGCAAATTTTCTTCAATTCGCAATACTTGAAAATAAACCGGCTGAGCTCACTCCAGTAGTAAGCGGTGTCTTTAATTCCTGTGTTAATAAAAAAGTGTAACATTTTAAGCGATGCTTTCTGACTCTTCTCTATTTTATCTTTATACAAAGGAGTAATATCGCTGTAGCGGATTCCTAAACGTGAAGTATAAAAATCAAAATTAGGTTCTTCATCAGAAGCTACCCGTATCCCAACCTTAAAAGGTTTATCTACTTTTTGTTCATAGATATCAAGCTCTTCGAGTGTATCTAAAATGGGAATACAATTAAATTCATCATTCAATAAATCAGAAATATATTGCGTGTACAAGGGCATCTTAAAACCATTGCATAAAATGTAATGCTCTTTGGTAATTTTTCCACGCTCGTATAAACTGCGGATGATAGGAATATCAAATGATGACGATGTTTCTAAATGCGTATTGTTTTTCAATGCCTCCTCCATCACAAAAGAAAAGTGCGATGACTTCGAGCAGTAACAATAAGTGTAGGTGCCTTTATATTTAAATTTCTCAATGGCTTTGTTAAAAGTGGCTTGAACGAAACGAATATTTTCGCTGATGCGGGGCAGGTAAGTTAGTTTGAGCGGTGTGCCATATTGCTTGATAATATCCATCAACGGCACATCATTAAAAAGAAGTTCGTGTTCCCACACCTTAAATTCTTCCTGTGGAAATTCAAAGGTTTGTTCGATTAACTCACGATAACTCTTCATTGCTT
>JANXRR010000202.1 GCA_025356795.1 Bacteroidia bacterium | reverse complement strand
AGCTGTTGAATCGTGAAATCGTGTATTGCTCCTTTAATCAGCTCTCTTTCTTCATCGATGGCCAGTTCAATAACGTTTTTTTCAGTTGGCTTAATTTCATGCTTATTTGGTTTCTGCTTCTCACTTGTCTTCAGTGCTTCTTCAAGTAAGGGCTTATTCTCTGATAGATTTCAAAAGTTCTCTTATCAACAGAATTTGAATCTTTTTCAAAGAAAAATTGGAAGCACAAGGTACCCAAAATCCCAGTAGCGATGCTGACCATTGCATAAATTAGTAATTCAATAACTGTCATTACATAATAAGAGTAGTTGTTAAATCAAAGTCAGCATTCGCTCATCAAAGCTGCAAACAAATTTCGTATTTTTGGCCTCTTATCGTTTAACTATGAATGAAGTTCCGTTAAAAAAGGTTGCGCTATTTCTCGTTTTCTCGGTTTTACTAATTTCGTTCACCTTTTATGCCTACCAGATTATATACATGCCCAATATTTTGGTAGAGCGTGAAGACCGGCTATTTGAGATCAAAAAAGACTACACCTTCCGCAGGGTGCAAGAAGAATTGGGCAAAGGCAGCTATGTAAATGATATGGTTTCGTTTAGTTTTCTCGCCAAGCTATCGGGTTATGACAAAGAAATTCAGCCGGGGCGATATTTATTGCGACAAAACATGACCAATCTTCAAGCGATCCGCACATTAAAGCTAGGAAGAAAAGAACCTGTAAAAATCACGTTCACCAATGTGAGGCTATTGAAAGAGCTGGGCGATAAGATCACCAAAAATACCGGCCTTTCGGGCGATGAATTTGATGATGCCTTAGAAATGTTTATTGACAACAACAAAGAGGGTTTCACCAAAGAGAATGTGATTGCGATGTTCATACCGAATACGTATGAAGTGTATTTCAACCTTAGCTCCGAAGATTTGGTGGAGCGAATGAATGCCGAGTACAAAAAATTCTGGAATAGCGATCGACTCGAAAGAGCCAATAAGATAGAACTCACGCCTATAGAAGTCTCCGTTCTTGCTTCCATTGTTCAAGCTGAAACAGTCAAGAAAGAGGAGGCTCCTATCATTGCGGGCTTGTATATAAATAGGCTTAAGAAGGGAATGCCTTTACAGGCAGACCCCACGTTAGTTTTTGCTTCGGGCGATTTTGCGATGAAGCGAGTTTTGAATGTTCACAAGGAAATAGATTCACCTTACAACACTTATAAGTATGTGGGGCTTCCCCCAGGGCCAATCAATCTACCACAAGTATATTCAATTGATGCTGTGCTCAATTATAAAGAACATAACTACCGATACATGTGCGCCAAAGAAGATTTTTCAGGCAATCATAATTTTGCTGCTACCTTGGATGAACATTCAAAAAATGCAAGGCGGTACCAAACAGCCTTAACTCGTGAAATGAAAAAGGCAGAACAAAACAGGTAATGTATACATCAGAAACATTTATACGCGTGCGTTATGGCGAGACCGACCAAATGGGGTACGTTTATTATGGCATTTATGCTATGTATTATGAGGTAGGCCGTGTGGAAAGTTTAAGACAGCTTGGGCTTACCTACAGAGAACTCGAAGAAATGGGTGTGATCATGCCTGTCTTGGAAGGCAAATCTAAGTATCATGCGGCAGCGTTATATGATCAGCACTTGAGGATTGTGACAACCATCCATGAAAAGCCAAGTGTGCGAATTAAATTTAATTATCAAATTTTTAATGAAGATAGCCAGCTCATTCACGAAGGTGAAACTTTACTAGTGTTTGCAAATAAAAAAACTAGAAAACCTTGTCGTCCTCCTGAAATTTTTCAAAAAATATTGGCATCTTTTTTTGATGAATAGTTACTATGCGATACCGAGTAAGAAAATATGTTTTAAAATTTCCGTCAGTAAAAAGCACGCGATCGTGGCTTAAAAAAATTAAGTTTAAAAGACACGGTCACCTTTCCCTATATAAATTTTTAAAGTTATTCATCCATAATCTTACTGACGATGAAATTATGGATCGCGCCAATGGGGTGGCCTACAATTTTATATTGGCTACTTTTCCAGCCATCATTTTTTTGTTTACCCTAGTGCCTTATGTATCTCATTATTTTCCCGAGATTACAACAGGCACCATCATGCATTTTTTGAGCGATGTTATGCCCCCTACCATTTATGGTGCCGCATCTGACACTATACTTGACATTGTAAAAAATCATAGAGGAGGTTTGCTTACTGCCGGATTTATTATGGCATTGTATTTATCTACCAACGGCATGCTTGCCCTTATGCGATCGTTCAATGCATGCTATAGCACCGTGGAAAGCAGAAATTTTTTTAAGATGCGCTTCACCGCTTTAGGCCTTACATTAATGATGACGTTTGCTCTTTTCCTCACGATTACCCTACTCATTGTAGGGCAGCTTGTATTAGACTATGTCTCTGCCAACATTACTCAGTTTAGCCATTTAAATCTCGATGCGTTTACTGTTTTCATGCTCTTTGTTGTGCGTTTTGTGATTGTCTTTATGGTATTTTTTATTGCTATTTCATGTGTGTTTTATTTCGGCCCTGCTATTCATTACAATTGGAGTTTCTTCTCTATTGGTTCATTTGTATCAACGTTGGGTGGCTTGGCGGTTTCTTATTCATTTTCATACTACGTAACCAACTTCAGTAGCTATAACAAAGTGTATGGTTCCATTGGGGCGCTCATCGCTCTTATGGTTTGGATACAACTATTAACCCTCGTGCTGTTATTTGGCTACGAAATAAATGCCACCTTGCATCATGGCCATAAAGTGGAGGCAGT
>JANXRR010000187.1 GCA_025356795.1 Bacteroidia bacterium | reverse complement strand
CGGCCTCTGCAACAACTATTGTTTTGTTGTTAACCTCACCATTCATTATCAGATTCGATTCATAGTTGGAAGTGATACCGCCTAAGAACGCTACCATATTCACATCCGCAGATTTTAAAATATGGGCTATTAATGATGATGTGGTAGTCTTGCCATGAGTGCCTGCGACAGCAATTGTTTTATAATTTTTAGTTAAAAGGCCAAGAACTTCAGATCGCTTTATGATGGTGAATTTCTGTTCCTTCAAATAAGTATGCTGGAGATGATTTTTTGGGATGGCAGGGGTAAATACAACCAATGTATTTTCAGAATTCAAGTAGTCAGGAAGCGATTCAATAGTATCTTCAAAATGAATTTCCATTCCTTCATTCATCAACTGATTGGTTAATAGTGTTGCAGTTTTATCATAACCCGATACAAGTAGTCCTTTATGTTTGAACCATCGTGCGAGGGCACTCATGCCAATGCCACCAATGCCAAGAAAATAGATGCTATTATATTTATTTAAATCCATGTATAATATTTTCTAATTCATTCACTATTTCGTTAGCCGCATTGGGCTTACCGAAACCAGCTATATTTTTTTTAAACTCCTTACAGTTATTATCGTCATGAAGAAGTTTTAATGCTTCATCAACAAGCGTGTTTAAAGCATCTTTATCCTTTACCATTAGTGCAGCAGAAGCATGGACTAATGCCAATGCATTTTTTGTCTGGTGATCTTCTGCTACATTGGGTGAAGGCACCAAGATTACAGGTCTCTTTACAAGGCACAATTCAGAAATTGATAATGCGCCAGCTCTTGATATGACTACATCCGAAGCCGCATACACCAAATCCATCTTCTGAAGAAAATCATAAATACGGATTGACTTCAAGTCCTTATGTTGCAATTGCTTTATAATATCGTTAAAATAAATTTTTCCCGTTTGCCAAATAATTTGCACGTTGGCATCAATCAATTTTTCAATTCCATGAAGAATACTGTTGTTGATAGTTCGTGCACCTAAACTGCCTCCAATAATTAATAAGGTTTTTTGATGTGCATTAAATCCAAAATAATCGAGTGCAAGAGATTTTTTAGAATCACTATTTTGAATATCTTTTCTTACTGGATTACCGGTAAGCACAATCTTATTCTTAGGAAAATACTTTTCCATATTTGGATATGCCACACAAATTCGCCTCGCCTTTCCAGCTACTTGTTTATTAGTTAACCCTGCATAGGAATTTTGTTCTTGAATTAAGTAAGGCACTTTCAATTGCGCACCTGCCAACATCATAGGGCCGCTAGCATAACCACCTGTGCCAACTAAAACTTGTGGTTTAAAATTATTAATGATACTTCTTGCTTTCAGATAACTTCCAATAAGTTTAAATGGCACTAACACATTTGAGAATGTAAACTTGCGTTGAATACCACTAATGGTTAAGCCTACAATTTTATATCCGGCCTCTGGTACTTTGCTCATTTCCATCTTTCCATTTGCGCCAACAAAAAGTATTTCTGCATCTGGATATCTTTCCTTAAAAGTATTAGCAACGGCAATAGCCGGGTAGATGTGCCCTCCCGTGCCACCTCCTGTTATAATCAATCGATAGGGTTGTTTAGCAATCATGCTGCTTTAGGTTCCATATTTTTTGAACTCACTTCTTCGCTGTTCACTTGTCCCCAATTTTCTTCCTGCTCTCCACGGCTCACACTTAAAATAATCCCAACCGATAAACCAGTGAAGACCATTGCTGTACCACCCATACTAATCAAAGGCAATGGTTGCCCTGTGATAGGGCCCAAGCCTACTACAACACCCATGTTAACCATCGCTTGACAGACCAAATCAAAACTTAACCCTGCAGAGAGTAGTCCTCCAAAAGCTCTTTCACTATTGTAAGCAGCCTTCATTCCGCGATGAAGAAGAATTAAATATAAAATTACGACAATGACCCCTCCAATCATTCCATATTCTTCAATAACAATAGCGTAAACAAAATCTGAATATGGATGAGGAAGAATGTTTCGTTGATCACTGTTGCCTGGACCTTTGCCAAAAAATCCACCAGTAGCCACAGCCATTC
>JANXRR010000185.1 GCA_025356795.1 Bacteroidia bacterium | reverse complement strand
CAACACCGGGATTTTAACTTTTGTACTTCCTGGTTCCGTGGCCAGTATCGATCCAATAGTAAAAAGTCTGTCTTGAATCTCAATTAGGTCTTCCGATTTATTTTTATTCACTTCTTGGTCGCGCAGCAGCCCTATATAAGAATTCAATTCATCAACAGTTCCATAAGTGCTAATCCGTAAGTCAGCTTTAGAAACTCTTTTGCCGCCAAATAATGCTGTGAAGCCTTCGTCTCCTGTTTTAGTGTATATTTTCATCTGAACTCAATAGTGATGAATGGCGTCTTTTCTAACAAAATTAGAAGTTAAAGATTAAAAAAAAATTTAATCTATTTACTATTGAAGTTACGAAGTCTGCGATACCTGAGAAGGTAAGAACCTATGGCTTCAAGATTTTACCTGCCGCATAGAAATTAAGTGGCATGTATTTGTATAAACAATTGATTGTTGTTCGCTAATCGTTGTCAGGAATCAATTGCCTGAGACCACTAACGAACAACTATCAACTAACAGAAACTACTAAATAACAGCTTTTAATTTAACCATTTAAGCCAGATCAAAGCGATCAAGGTTCATTACTTTGCTCCATGCTGCTACAAAGTCTTTTACAAATTGCTCTTGAGAATCTTCACATCCATAAACTTCAGCAATGGCTCTAAGCTCTGAATTAGAGCCGAAGATTAGATCTACACGAGTGCCAGTCCACTTAAGTTCGCCAGTTGCACGATCTCGACCTTCAAATACATTTTGAGATTCTGAGGTTGACTTCCAGGTAATACCTAAGTCAAGGAGGTTCACAAAGAAATCATTCGTAAGTAATTCGGGACGATTGGTAAATACTCCGTGTTTAGATTGATCGAAGTTCGTGTTAAGTACACGCAGGCCACCAACGAGGGCGGTTAACTCCGGTGTTGTTAACGTCATCAGTTGTGCTTTATCAACAAGCATTTCCTCTGCCGATGCAGTGTGTTTATTGTTTAAGTAATTTCTGAATCCATCAGCCGCTGGCTCAAGCACAGCAAATGAAACTATATCTGTTTGTTCTTGCAAGGCATCGGCTCTTCCCGGTGTAAAAGGAACTTTCACATTATGACCAGCATTTTTTGCTGCCTTCTCAATACCTGCGCCTCCGGCCAACACAATCAAGTCGGCTAACGAAATCTGCTTATCGCCAGTATTGAAATCTTTTTGTATGCCTTCTAATGCCTGTAGAACTTTTGCCAAGTGTGGAGGGTTGTTTACTTCCCAATTTTTTTGTGGTGCAAGACGAATGCGGGCACCGTTGGCACCTCCACGTTTATCAGAGCCACGGAAGGTTGCTGCTGAAGCCCAAGCCGTGGATACGAGTTGGGACACGGACAAGCCTGAATTAAGTATTTTACCTTTCAACGCAACAATATCGATATCGTCAACAAGTTGATATGTAATAGCAGGAATTGGGTCTTGCCAAATCAGTTCTCCTTTTGGTACCTCCGGGCCGAGGTAGCGTATGATCGGGCCCATGTCGCGATGCGTTAGCTTAAACCATGCACGTGCAAACGCATCTGCAAATTGATCTGGATTTTCGTGGAAGCGTTTTGAAATAGATCCGTAGATAGGATCCATTTTCAAAGCAAGATCAGTTGTGAGCATAGTTGGTGCGTGGCGTTTTGAGGAGTCATGTGCATCAGGCACTGTGCCCGCGCCCGCGCCCCCTTTCGGTTTCCACTGTTGCGCACCGGCCGGACTCTTAGTCAATTCCCAATCAAAGCCGAACAGATTTTCAAAGAAATTGTTGCTCCACTTTGTTGGTGTGGTAGTCCAGGCTCCTTCAAGGCCACTCGTAATTGTATTGACTCCATTACCACTGCCAAATGAATTTTTCCATCCCAAGCCTTGTTGTTCAATGGCTGCCCCGGCAGGCTCCATACCTACATATTTGCTAGGATCGGCAGCTCCATGCGTTTTACCAAAGCTATGCCCCCCCGCAATAAGTGCTACAGTTTCTTCATCATTCATAGCCATACGACCGAAGGTTTCACGAATGTCATGCGCTGATGCAAGTGGATCAGGATTTCCGTTAGGGCCTTCCGGGTTTACATAGATAAGACCCATTTGAACAGCAGCAAGCGGATTTTCCAGTTCACGTTTACCAGTATAGCGGTTGTCGCCTCCCAACCACTCACCTTCAGAGCCCCAATAGATATCTTCGGCAGCTTCCCAAACATCGGCACGTCCTCCTGCGAAGCCGAAGGTTTTGAAGCCCATCGACTCAAGGGCGCAATTGCCTGCGAGTACCATTAAATCTGCCCAAGAAATTTTCTTTCCGTATTTCTTTTTGATTGGCCAAAGAAGCAGACGAGCTTTATCAAGGTTTGCATTGTCAGGCCAGCTATTAAGTGGTGCAAAACGTTGAGTGCCGAAGCCTGCACCACCCCGCCCGTCCGAGATGCGGTACGTTCCCGCTGAGTGCCATGCCATGCGAATGAAGAATGGGCCATAGTGGCCATAGTCAGCTGGCCACCAGTTTTGAGATGTGATCATCAGCTCGAAGATGTCTTTCTTTACAGCTTGCAGATCGAGTTTTTTGAATTCTTCCGCATAGTTGAACTTAGCATCCATCGGATTTGATAGCGAAGAGTGCTGACGGAGAATATTCAGCTTCAACAAATTAGGCCACCAGTCACGATTTCTAGTGCCACCACCAGCGGTTTGCTTTAAGGCTCCGCTAGAAAACGGACACGAGGCTTGACTGGTGTTTACATCTGCCAACTTTGCATCCGAAGATATGTGCTTTTCCATTTTTTATAGATTTTTAAAGATTTGATTGCGATACATTTATCCTTAACGGGTAATTCAGGTTAAATTAATCTCAATGATACTATAGCAACTTTAATAAGTCAAATTGATATTACTTATAAAGATATAGGTAATATCAATGATGTTGTCATTTGCCTCTTATGTCTTCCCAAATTTTACAAACTGCCTATTGGCCTAAATTATTCTTTGATTTTAGCACACTATCATTTAGCAAGTTTGTGGTTTTACTTCAGAACTTAAAGTATTAGCTGGTCTATACTTATTCCAAACCTGATTCGGAGCCCTGTTAGCATTGAAATTCGACAAAATAATAATGTAACCGCCCAACTTCAGACGGCATAATAAAATCGCTACCTTTGCGGCAAAACAAATAACAACTACTACCACGTATGGCGAAATCACAAGAAACCTGGAACAAAAAGGAACTTGAAAAAAAGAAACAACAGAAGAAGAAGGAGAAAGAAGCACGAAAGGAAGAAAGAAAGGCCAATGCTAAAGAGGGGCAAAGTCTCGATGATATGATTGCCTATGTGGATGAAAACGGAAACCTCACCTCCACACCTCCCGACCCCAAGAAAAGAAGAATCATACACGAGTCTGAAATTGAGATTGGGGTGCCTAAGCAAGTAAATGTTGTGCAAGATACCGTACGCAAAGGAACGGTTACATTCTTTAACGATGCCAAAGGTTATGGCTTTATTAAAGATTCAGAAACGCAAGAAAGCGTGTTTGTTCACATCAATGGGCTCATGCATCCTATCAAAGAAAATAATAAAGTGACGTTTGAAGTAGAAATGGGATTTAAAGGTCCAAATGCTGTTAAAGTGAAATTGGATAATTAGTTTAGTTGGTGACTATTAGTTGGTAATTGCCTAGAACTGGAGTACTACCAACTAATAACAAAACAATTATTTAGAGATTCTCTACAATACTTATCAAGCCTTGTGCTAGCTCTATGCTTCCAAAAAACAACCCAGCCCCAAGCGTTACATTTTTGGGAGCGAGGTTATGCAGCGCATAAGGGAAAGCCGATACTGAAGCGAGACTAAAAAATAATCCTGCAAAGAAACATGCCGCCAAGGCCAGGAAAAGTGGCATTAGATAGGTAAGAGCAAAACAAACGAACGCCCCCGCTAAGCCATATTTCAAGCCATTAGCAATACCCATTTTATTCACTTGCGTGGACAATGGCCACGCTGCCAAGGCAGCTACTAACAAGATCAACGAAACATACAATGATTGCTTAGTTGATATCGTTTCAATACCTGTTTTCGCCAACATCCACAGCGGAATAAAGTTATTGATAACAGCCACTGCAAGACCCAAGCCGAGACCTGCTGCAAATATTTTAAGATAATTACTTTCAGCAGCGCTCGATTCTTCTATATCGCGCGAGAGCTTCACGTTGCGCGTAGTCTTTCTAAAACTATACCCTGTTACGATGAGCAATACTGCTCCTAATGCAAAAGTATAAGTAGGGCCTATGGAATCAACAAAATCAACTACCCACGGCTCAAGTGCATATAGAAGTTCAGTTGTTAATACCATCAATGCCATAGCCGAAGGCAGTTCTTTTGCAGGAGCAAAAATCTCGAGCATAGAATTAGCAGGGCTGTGAAAAATGTTCATAGATATAAGCCAGATCACAATCATAAAAGGAAGGGCTGCCGTTAGATTGAGATAAGATGATGTGCCAACAGTAAATGCCACACACATAAAAACCATAGCTGTAACGCTAATGCCCACCGTAAATACCACAAAATAATTTCCGTTTTTCCTTATCATATAGTCGCCTACCAAACCCGCTGTACCAGGAATGAGAATGAGAATAAGTGCTTGGGCCACTACAAGAAATAATGAAAGCTGTTCAAAATGAAAAAGGTTTAGCAACTTGGGCTGGTAGTTATGATAGGCTATCCAACTGATAACAATGGCCGCATTGAGTGCGAGTAGGCTATACACTTGCGACCAATTCGTTTTGTGCGCTTCTAATGATTGAGTTTCCATGGTAAAAATTTGATGTGTATATTCTGGTTGGGTTTATCGAAGATTTGTGGTCAAATTTAATATGGCATAATCTCAACGATGAGCTAACTAAATTAATGATTAAATCAAAGTTACCTTCCGTTGAAACATTCTACAAATATGTAGACCGAATATAATTAGTTTTAACTTTAGAAGCTTCTTTGTAGATACGATGAAAGATCTAGGATTGGATTGGTGAATGTTAAAATAATTGGAAAGCTAATGGATGGAGAGTAAATACCTGAAAAGAGTGAGTACTTTTCTAAGTTTATAATTGGGTTTCAAAAATTGTTGTAATATGTTTGTTCACGCTGAATCTCCAGCATCAATGTTACCCGAAGAGCTAGATACTTATCTAGCCAATGGTTGGTTTCGCATGGGGCAAACTATTTTCACTACTCAGTTCTTATGTTTTAAAAATCAATTGTACAATGCAATCTGGTTACGAATTGATTTATTAAATTGGAAAGATGATACTTCACAAGAAAAGCTTATCAAGCGGAACAAACACTTTAGGACGGAAGTAAGAAAAGCAACTTATTCAGATCAACACGATCAACTTTTCCTTGAATATAAAAAGGGTGTACAATTTGAAGGATCTTCCTCATTGCATCAACTGTTGTTTGGCGAAAATCTTAATACCATTTACAATACTTATGAAGTGAATATCTATGATGATTCAAAATTAATTGCATGTGGTATTTTTGATTTAGGAAAGGAGAGTGCGGAAGGCATTAGTTGTTTTTATAATCATGAATATAAAAAATATAGCCTCGGTAAATACTTGATTTATTTAAAGATGAAGTACTGTCAGTGTGTAGGAATAAAGTTTTTCTATCCTGGATATTTTGTGCCTGGTTATAAGGCATTTGACTATAAACTAGATATTGGCAAATCATCATTGCAGTATTGGAACTTAGGGCAGGGAGATTGGATTTCCAGTAAAGAAATCGTTGCGGATTTACTTCCTTTAAACGAAATGAAATATAGACTCAATCAAATCAAGATGTTATTTGAAAGGGAAGGAAGGGAATGTCATATTCTTCGCTACGAATTTTTTGATGCTAATCTTGTACCTCATCTTCAAGGCTCTCAGTTATTCGATTATCCTCTGTTTCTTTATGCATTTGATTTAAAAGAAGACACCGCCTATCCTGTTTTGGTTTATAATATTTTTGAAATGAGTTATCAGCTTC
>JANXRR010000173.1 GCA_025356795.1 Bacteroidia bacterium | reverse complement strand
GAGCACAAAAACTCGTTGGCCCCAAACAGTTAGTCCTTATTAGGAATTGCTTAATTCTTTGCGATGGCTCAAAACTGTTCGAACCGCACTTCCTTATCTCTCAAAACCTAACTAAAAAACAAGCTAATTTTAGCTACAATCTTTTCTTGTTCTTCACGGGTTAGATCAGGATAAAGTGGAATCCTTAGCAAAGTGGAACCAAAAAAATCGGACATGGGCAAGTCCTGTTGCACTCCATATTTATTTTCTATGTACGGACTTTTATGAAGTGGCAGGTAATGGAATACGGCCTGAATATCGTTTGCTTTTAAATGAGCCGCCAGAGCCACATATTCGTCATGGTTTTTAAGTGCAACATAAAACAAATGTGCATTATTTGAGGCATACTCCGGAAGTACTGGTAAAAATAAAATCCCCTTCTCCTGCAAAGGCAAAAGGCTTCGGTAATAATAATCCCAAATGTTTTTGCGCATAGCTTGAATGTGATCTAACTCTTGAAGCTGAGCCCACAAGAAGGCAGCCGTTAATTCAGAGGGAAGAAATGAGGAGCCAACATCAATCCAATTGTATTTATCTACTTCGCCTCTAAAAAAGGCAGAACGGTTTGTCCCCTTTTCCCACAGTATCTCAGCGCGCTTAATAAATTTTTCATCATTGATTGCGAGCATTCCTCCTTCCCCTGAAATAATATTTTTTGTTTCATGAAAAGAGAATGCGGCCAAGTGGCCAATAGAACCTAATGGTTTTCCAGAATGAAAAGAATCAATCCCCTGAGCAGCATCTTCAATTACATATAAATTGTGGCGCTCAGCAATAGCCATGATCTTATCCATATCACAAGCTATACCCGCATAATGCACCACCACAATCGCTTTTGTGTTTTCTGTGATTAACGATTCAAGTTTATCGGCATCAATATTAGGGTTTGATTCATTGCTATCGGCAAAGACCAAGTTACAGCCCCGAAGCGCAAATGCATTTGCTGTTGATACAAACGTATAGGATGGTATTATAATTTCGTCTTCAGAATCACATTCAATCAACAGGGCAGCCATCTCTAAAGCCGATGTGCACGATTGCGTTAATAAAATCTTTTTAAAACCATAACGCTGTTCAAAAAACTGTTGACATTTAACAGTAAAAGGCCCATTGCCCGACAATCTATTGTTCTCAATAGCCTCCTGAATGAAAGGCAATTCCCTGCCTGTGAAATAAGGCTTGTTAAACTTTATCATGTTAAAAAATTGTTGCGAAAGTAATAAGAAATGTGGTATGCACAAGAAGAATTCTAACCGTGCTTGTCTTTTAGTACATTCGCAGTAAAATCAACTTCATGCGCAAACTTATTCCTTTTTTTGTCATCTACATAAACTGCATTTTCTCTTTTTCACAGACTCAACCCACTTCTATTTCTTCGCTTAAGTTAATTGGTAATTATGAAATTCCCTTTAACAAAAAATTTAAAAATACTGCCGTGGGTGGCCTTTCAGGAATTGATTATGATGCAGTAAACCGACTATATTATATAATCAGTGACGACCGCTCAGCCAAAAGTTCTGCTCGTTTTTATTCAGCAAAAATTCATCTTTCAGAAAAAGGAATTGACAGCGTTGAGTTACTAGATGTTAATATATTATTGCAACCCGATGGCAAACCTTTCCCTGGCGCAAAAGAAACTCCAAGGCTTACTCCTGACCCTGAAAGCATTCGATACAATCCAATAAACAACGAATTGATTTGGTCAAGCGAAGGCGAAAGAACCATTCATGCTAACGATACAATACTCCAACATCCTTCCATTCAAATAATCGGCACCGATGGTTCTTTCAAATCATCTTTTACAATGCCTACCAATCTGGAAATGCATAGCATAGAGTTGGGCGCACGTCAAAACGGAACCTTTGAAGGAATAGCTTTTTCTCATGACTTCAATTACCTGTATGCTTGCCTCGAAGAACCTCTTTATCAAGATGGCCCCAAGGCTAACGTTCAAGAAACTAATTCTTTTGTTAGAATCTATAAATTCGATTCTAAGAAAAGAACTGTTTCTGAAGAGTATGCTTACAAATTAGAAAAGGTTGCCTATTCATCTATACCCAGCAATGCTTTTAAAGTAAATGGTGTTTCTGAAATTGTTAGCTTTGAAAAAGATAAGCTTCTTCTGGTTGAGAGATCGTTTTCTACGGGGCGACTGGCTTGCACTGTTAGACTTTTTCTTGCCGATTTATCGCAGGCGGAAAATATAATCCACAATTATTCCTTAATTAAAACGCCACCAAAAAAAACGGTCGCTAAAAAGTTATTACTTAACATGGATGACCTTGGGATTTTTATTGACAATATCGAAGGTTTAACTTTTGGCCCCACATTAACTAACGGTCACAAAACATTAATTTTTATAGCGGATAATAATTTTCAATCTTCCGAGAAAAATCAATTTTTATTATTTGAGGTCATGCCTTAGGATTTTGATCCTTTGTTTTTTTTAGAGTCTAGTTTATACCACAAGATCTGTATTGCCAGCATGTAAAAAAAATTAAGGCTATCAAGTTGAAAATAACCCGATCTATTTCATCAACTTACTTCTATGCGAAAAATCAGAGATCTTCTTGTCAATCATATAAAAAGTGATTTCAACCTCGCTCTTTATTGCAGTCTCTCATTTTTTCTAGCGATAGCTTTAACCCTAAACTATTTGATCAATCTCGAAAATGGAATTATCGATTCTTATGTAGGTAAACCAATTCGTATTGTGTGGTATTTTTTGCTCTACAGCTTCGCCTACTATTCAGGACTTTTAATCACTCTTATCTTTCAACAGAAAGTACATCTTCTGGAAATTAAAAAAATGTGGCTTCTTTCCTTAACAGGATTAATGATACTTGCTTGGTCAACTGGCTTTCCGTATCATAATCAGTTGATGAATTATCTTTTTAGCGGTTCAAGATTCTATAGCGTTGTAAGCACCTGTTTGCATTATTTTCAAAATGCATTAAACCCAGATTACGCATTAGAGAATTGAAAGGGAAAAACAACTGAGTTTGATTGATTCCAAAGGCCTTTACACCATTCCCTTCTTTTCATGTTCAGTGCCAGTTTAAGGGTAAACTG
>JANXRR010000163.1 GCA_025356795.1 Bacteroidia bacterium | reverse complement strand
TTAGCTTCATGATGTAACGGTTTATTTTTTGGTAGCAAATTGATCGCTTAGAGAAGGGATTTTTGAATCGGCAACCCTTCCATTGGTGCTTCCACTCTTTGTAAACACTTGCTCTTTCCAGGATTTGCCGAATGCATAAGGTGAGGATAAACTATTTTTAGAAATGTATTTTATGTAGGCTTGGTAATTATCAGCAATTGCAAAGTTCGAAACTTCCAGTGTGTTTGAAAATTGAAGATCTGCGATAGAAACATTTTTTGCCGCCACTCTTACTTCTAACGGAAGCTCAGGAAGTTTAATTGTTTGACTTTTGTTGGGGGGGCCAATCATTGCCCAATAAGAAGAAATACCAGCCTTTTCATTAACATACGCCCAGGTGGAATTGTAAATATCAATGTCACCGAAGGTAGCAACCTCAGCAGATAATGAGCCAGAGCTCTTAAAAATTACTTCTGCCTTTAACGGAATGATATCGCTCTTTTTCGCGGTCTGATATGAATTTATAGTAATATTATCATCCTTAAAAAAAGAGGTTGAACCGTAATAAGGAAAGGTAGTATCAGGATATTCAATTTTTATTACACCGCTCTTTGAAAAAAATACTCCCAAATTGTAATACTCGTTGAGATCATTTCCAGGAAAACCAAATAGTTTAACAGTTCCCCTTTTGTTATTTCCCCCAGTTACAGTAATACTTTCAATGCTCAAAGGCGTATTGGTATTTGAGAGAGAAATGGTTTGCCTTCCTGATGGATCAATATTATTTAAAATTTTAAAATGATTAATCGGATTGTTGAATTCTCGTACATACAGTTTGGTAGGCTTTTTACTAATGCCAAGTTCCATCGAACTTGTTTCATATAAAAAACCATCATCGCCACTTGAACTGATGAAATAATATTGACTGGAAATATCTGTAAAGTCAATGTTGATGGTGTTAATAGTGGCCGGGTAGTTATTACTTTTTAATAACGTCCAGCCACCCCTTGGCACTTCTTGAAAACTGTAAACATTGATTGTGCGCGTACCCACAACGTAGACTTCACTTAACGTAAAGTTGTCTTGCTCATAGCTTTCATTAATTAAACTTAGGGGTTCGCCATTTTTGACTTCACTGGAGGCTATCACTTTCCCTTCCTTATCGGAAATGAAAACAAAACATCTGATACCTGTATTGAGCTGATTGCTTGCTGCGTTTAACGTGAGGAGTTTATTCCGCACGTCCACCCTAATTTCTGCCTTAGTGGATGTATTCGATGAGATTCCAGTAAGCTTATAATTTCCATCGTTAAGTGATCTAGTATTTAGTTGAAAGCTATAAGGAGATTGATTTAAAACTGTGATTAAGGAATCGTTTAAAAACACTGAAATTTTATCGCCTTTGGTGACCGAACTCTCCAAATCAATTTTTGAACTGCCCCAGATAACGGCATCTTTTTTGGGTGAACTAAAATAGAGTTGGGGTGTTTCAATCTCAGGCTCTTTGCACGAATTACATAACCCAACCGCTGCAAAGACAATAAAAAGCCGTATATTATTGATAGATCGAAACATAAGATAAACTTACTAAGAATCATTTAATTATTGTAATGATTATAGATTGCATAAACATTTAGGTAGTCTTTTTTCAAATGAATCGTTAGTACACAACAATATAATTTACAGCGCTAAATTATATTCTGAAGCCCCCAAAAGAAGAGTGCGAATATAATTTAAGGAATTTGTAGCTCTGACTTTAAAATCTCTAATAACCTTAATTGATTTCCGGCTCTTACAAGGTTTTGATCAGCATAAGTAATATGATAGTATACATTGCCATTTAGGAAGTCTGCTAAAAATCGCAACGCCATAATATATGTCATCATCATTCCTGCAAAAGGGATTGCCTGTTTCTCTTCTTGACTCAATATGTCATGCATTTGAGATAGGTAGCCGTTAATCAACGCTTCGTAGATTGACTTTCGGAATGTTATTTTACTTAAATCTTTTTCTTCTTCACTTACCGGACTTACAATGGTTCTTACCATGTCTCCTAAATCATAAATGAAATAGCCAGGCATTAAGGTGTCAAGGTCAATTACGCAAAATGCCTCTTCAGTTAATTGTGAAAAAAGAATGTTGTTGATTTTGGTATCGTTGTGGGTGATTCGGGTGTGAAGCGAATTTGAATTGATCAATGTATTGTATCTGTCAACGAGGTAAGCGAAAGAATTTGCTGTTTGTATTGTTTTTTCTGCCAGCTCTTTAGTTTCGCTCGAAGCTTTTTTCAATGCCATTTGAAATTGAAAGTACCTCCAATTCAGATCATGAAATTTTTCGATGGTTGGTTTAAAAAGTGAAGTATCGATATCTTTTAAATTCTTTGTCAATTGCGCAAAGCCCTTTGCAGCTTGATATGCCTGCGTTTCACTGGTTACTTCATTAAGTGTGGTTGTGTTATCAAAGTAGGGGAATAGCCTCCATGGATAATTTTCATTATCATAAACCATTTCATGTTCATCGATAGAAATGATTGGAGATAGAAATAAATAATCAGGATAATTTGCCTTTAAGAAAGTAGATGCAGTTCTTAAGTTTTGAGCAATTACTTCGGGCTTTGTAAAAACATTTTTATTTACTCGCTGTAGAATATAACTGTTCAGCCCTTTAACTAAGAAGGTTTGATGAATGTGTCCTGTTCCAATGTGTTCAATTGAATGGTTGGAAGAATTTAAACCAAAGGAAGTAAGAATGGGATGCATTGCTTAATGTGATGTTAAGCCGGCAGCACCTATTTCCAAAGCTTGGATGGATACACTCCTTGATCCACTAACTCTTTTATTTTTCCTGAAACCAATTCTTTGTCCTCCTTGTAAGTAACACCAAACCACGTTTTGCCGCCACCTAGAATATTTATTTTACCTAAGTCTCTTTTTATAATTTCGTTAGTGAGCAAAGCGATGTAAAACTCAGCGGATGGATTGTTACTATTTTTCTCTACAAATTCATGAAACATTTTTTCGGCTATTTCAAAAGCAGAAGGTTGAAAGCCCCAGCAGTTCATCGATACAGGAAGTTCGCCATTGAGCTCACGGTCTGCTTTTTCTTCTTTGGAAATAATGCGGCCATTTTCGGTTACTATTTTGGTTAGTTCATTCAATGTTTTAAGATACCCTTGTGCATCTCTTTCTTCGGCTACCCCTCGTGAAACACTGCCATGATTGGAAAGAACATTTTTTAACGTGTAGCCCACCATTGCATGATGATTGGCGGGAGCTGTATTCAAAAAACCAGCTAACGATTGGAACGCTTCTTCTCCATAAAAATCGTCTGCATTGATAACGGCAAAAGGCCCATTAATTACGGGCTTTCCACAAAGCATTGCATGTGTTGTACCCCAAGGCTTCTTACGATCAACGGGTATAAACTGACTGGGTACAAATCTTTCTAATGATTGAACTTCAAAGAAGACTTCTGCCCTACCTTTCAATTTTGGCAAAAACATTTCTTCTACCGTTTCTTTTATTTCATCGCGCACAATAAAGACAATTCTCTCAAATCCAGCTCTAATAGCATCAAAAAGCGAATACTCCATAATTGTTTCACCACTGGGGCCAAAGCCATCAATTTGTTTGATGCCTCCATAGCGGCTCCCCATGCCTGCTGCCATTA
>JANXRR010000140.1 GCA_025356795.1 Bacteroidia bacterium | reverse complement strand
AAAAGCTGGTAAAGATATGGGAGGAGATCTTACAAAGAAAGAACATAGGTGTGAGAGATGATTTTTTTGCATTGGGTGGACATAGTTTAAAGGCGGTAAGATTAAGTAATGAGTACAGTAAGGAGTTAGAGGTAAAGCTTGCCTTAAAGGATTTGTTTGTATATACCAGTATAGAATCTCATGCGGAGTTGATAGAGTCTTCAACAAAATCCGGATTTATAAAAATAGAAAATGTAAGCCTGCAGGCAAGTTACCCCATCTCGGATGCCCAGCGCAGGTTATGGGTACTGAGTCAATTTGAAGGAGGGTCGATCGCTTATAATTTACCAAATAAAACTTATTTTGATCAGGATATTAATATTGATTGTTTTAATCGAGCGATAAATTCTACAATAGACCGTCACGAGATCCTGCGAACAGTATTTAGAGAAGATGAGAGGGGGGAAGTAAGGCAGTGGATATTTAAAAAAGAGGAATTAGGATTTAAGATAGACTATAAGGATTTTAGGAAAGAGGATAATAAAGAAGAAAAGGTACGGGAATATATTGCTGAAGATTCGTATAAGGCATTTGATTTAGAGAAAGGCCCTTTACTAAGAGCAAGTTTACTGCAGATAGAAGATGAAAAGTATGTTTTTTATTATAATATGCATCATATAATAAGTGATGGCTGGTCGATGGTGGTATTGAGTAAGGATGTATTCGCATATTACGATGCCTACAAGACTAATACCTCACCTCGGTTAAAGGAATTACGGATCCAGTACAAAGATTACTCAGCCTGGCAATTAGCACAACTGGAAGAAGAATCTTTTAAAGTTCACAGGGAGTATTGGTTAGAAAAATTATCAGGAGAATTACCATTATTGGATTTACTAAGTGCCAAACAACGGCCAAGAATAAAGAGCAATAGTGGCTATTGTTTAAGTGCATACATTGATGGGGTTACAACAGAGAAATTAAAAGTGTACTCTCAGCAAAACGGAGGAAGTCTGTTCATGGGTTTACTTGCAGCATGGAATATTTTGATGTACCGTTATACTTCGCAAAAGGATCTTATTATAGGTACACCCATTATCTTTTTTATACAGATATCTTATGGGACCATCTGGAAAAGAGGTGGTTTCAGATCCACAAGCTCCAGAAGATAATATACCAAATAAAGAAGAAGCAGAAAAACTAATTAATCTTAATCTACAGTTCATTACCTTGATGATGAATAATCTAAAACTGGGTTATGATTTTCAAGAAGCTGAAGAAGCTCCCAAAGACAAACAAGAAGCTGAAGAAACCCCTAAAGAAAAACAAGAAACCCAACCCGCTGTTCGAAATAAAGTCCCTGGATTGATTATTGAGTTTTTTGTTCAACTGCATTTATTTGGTCAGAATCTTCCTGAAAGAAAAGGAAGCGGAATGGATCAGCTCTTTTTTCCTTTTTCGGGAGAATTTAAATATAAAGCAGGATCTCCAATTGTTATCAACTCTGAAACTAAAGAACTTTTAGGAAACAAATTAGGAGTTGTTACTATTGAACCTCTCGAAGTTACCAAAAGCGGCGTTAAAAATGCAGGGTTAAAAATCGACAAATTAATTATTGGTAATGGAATTTTGATTCTTACTGGAGCCGAAGGAAACATCAAAAATAAACTAGTAACACTTAAGACAAATGCAGAATTAAACATTGCAGGTTACAGCATCGATGGTTCTATGGAACTACAACTGAATGATGGACATTTCAAATCTCTCTCTCTAAAAGATGTCAATGAAAAAGGAAACTATAAACTTAAAGAATTTAGCGTAGACAATTCATATAGCGGAAAAACTGCAATCGAAATTAGTAAACTTGATATATTAAAAGGTACCTTAGCTGCAGAAAATGTTAAAGCCTCTGCTGCAGTAGACAATAAAAAACTAAAAAGTTTTGACTTTACCATGAATCGTTTCTTACTAGATTTCTGGGGAAGCAGCTTAAATATTACAGGAGCACATCTATCGTATGCTGGAGCAGATCCGGAAAAAAAGATTGAAGAAAACATTTCCGGAGGAGCGAAAGAAATTGATGCCAATGTTCATGGAGTTAATCTCAATCTAAAAGACTTGTCACTTAATAAAAAAGAAGACAAATACGAATTCTCCAGCGGAAAAGTGACGTTTAAAGACTTTGAAATACTAGTTGAAAAAGCATCTCTCCATAATGGAGGAATTCAAATTACAAAAGCTAC
>JANXRR010000132.1 GCA_025356795.1 Bacteroidia bacterium | reverse complement strand
AAATCGGATACCGGATGATTAATTTTCTTAGAAACAAACTTAGTTGCAATAGATGGCTTTGTTTCCCGCGTGGGTATCATTATTGTTTCCATTATATTTTATTTAGAAGTAATTCTTTTAACAGAGCAGATAAACTCAATGATACGGTTGCAATGCGCTCATCTGCCGCACCGTAATAGATATAAAGGGTATCAACAAATACAACGGCACCCGTGGGAAAACAAACATTACTAACTTCACCTTTAAGTTCCCAAACCAGTTCTGGTTTAAATAATGGATAAGGGAGACGAGCAACTTCAAGTTGGGGATTATGTAAGTCAAGTAAGGCAACACAAGCCGAATAGATATAACCCTGTGCGGAATCATGTACACCATGATAGATAAGCACCCAGCCCTCGGACGTTTCTATAGGTGGGCAGCCGCCACCTAGATAACTCTTCTCATGTGAGTACTTAGGAGATAAAATAATGTGTTTGTCTAAATGAAGAAAATATTCAGACCAGAATTTGTCTGTTAAATCATGAAGGTCTTCTACTGAAACAATAATTTGAATGTCAGGTTTGATGCGATGTAAAAACAAGAGTTTACCGTTTATTCTTTTTGGAAAAAAAATAAGATTTTTATCCCAAAGAAATTGCTGCTTGCCATGTGTTTCGGTGGCGCGTTCATGTTCATTATAATGCAGATATTTTTGGGTGGATTGTTTTAGAACCAATAAACGGGCAAAATTTTGATAGGTGATTTTAGGGACTATTAACCCATGTTTCTTAAAATGAATTAAATCCTTAGAAGTAGCCAAGGCACCTAATGCATTCACTCCATCGTAAGCGGTGTAGCTTAAATAATAAACATCATCAATCTTAACGACACGAGGATCTTCCAATCCTTGAGATTCGTAGTCGTATTCAGGTATAAGGATGGGAACATTACTTCGAAAATCGACTTCCAAAGCATTCTTTAGCCTACAATAACCAATGGTAGAATGATTTCCTTCTTGCACAGCTCGATAAAAAAGGTGAACAATATCACCTTCTCTTATTGCTGCAGGATTTAAAACTCCTTCATTTTCAAAAGCGAGATCTGTTTTCCGCAAAAGCACTCCTTCCTTTTTTATGTCAATCATGATTAACCAAAAGCTCAAAAAGGAAAATAATACTCGCCTAACTAGCGAAATTCTATTCTGCTTGAGGTCGGAGTGTAAAATTGAGAAATCTTATTTGCGGATGTGTTGTACTAACTTATGGAACTATTATACAAATCACATAATGAATTAACAGTATATATTAAATTCAAATTTATTTCAATTTAATGTAGGTATGACCATGATTAAGTTCGAAATGTTAATTTGCAAAATAATTGGATAAAGAGATTTGAAAACAATACTAATTATTGATGATGAAGAAAAGCTAAGAGCACTATTAGCGAAAATTATTAGCTTGGAAGGATTTGAGGTGTATCAGGCGAGTGATGCCAAATCTGGTTTAAAAAAACTTGAACAATCAGACATTGATGTTGTGCTTTGCGATGTTAAGCTTCCTGATGGGAATGGTGTTGACTTGATAAAGTTAATAAAAGACAACCATCCAAGAACTGAAATTATCTTGTTGACAGCTTATGGAAATATACCCGATGGAGTTCAGGCAATAAAAAATGGAGCTTTCGACTATATCATTAAAGGTGATGATAATAACAAAATAATTCCGCTTCTCAACAGGGTTATCGAAAAAGTTGAGCTTTCCAAACGGGTACAACAGTTGGAAAAACAATTAGGCAACAAATATTCCTTCGAAAGCATTCTAGGCAAATCGAAAGTTATAAAGTCGGCCATCGAAGCTGCCCGAAAAGTTTCAATAACAGATGCTACAGTGCTACTAACAGGTGAAACCGGAACTGGTAAAGAAGTTTTCGCACAAGCCATACATGCGGCCAGCACAAGAAATAAATTCAATTTTATTGCTGTTAACTGCTCGGCATTTAGCAAAGAATTATTAGAAAATGAATTATTTGGGCACAAAGCTGGCGCCTTCACAGGAGCTATCAAAGACTCAAAAGGAATTTTTGAAGAAGCTAATAACGGCACTGTATTTCTTGACGAGATTGGCGAAATGCCATTGGACTTGCAAGCTAAATTATTAAGGGTTTTGGAGGCACAAGAATATCTAAAAGTTGGTGATAGCAAAACAACAAAAATTAACGTAAGAATTATTGCTGCCACCAATCGCGATTTACAAAAAGAAATAGAAGCGGCACGTTTTAGAGAAGATTTATTCTACAGGATATCGGCCTTTCAAATTCAACTTCCATCCTTAAGAGAGCGGGCGATCGACATCGAAGAATTGTCAATTCATTTTCTTCATTTCTTTACAAGAAAGACAAATAAGAAAATTAGTAGTCTATCCCATTCATATATTGACTCCCTTAAATTACATTCCTGGAAAGGTAACATCCGAGAACTAAAAAATGTGATTGAGCGAAGTGTAATTTTAACGGAAGGCAACGAAATAGATATTGAAAGTCTTCCCCTTAATTTTGAAAAGAGAGAACAATCATCAAGCACAAAACAACTAAGTGCTTTCGATCTAACAAGTGCTGAGAAAATTCATATCCAAAAAGTGTTGAATTATGCCAATGGCAATAAAACAGAGACTGCTCGTTTGCTGAACATTGCTCTTACAACACTTTATCGAAAGCTGGACGAGTATCAGCTTATATGACCCTATCGAAACGCTACAATGAACCCTTTCAAAACGATAGGATCATTCACCATATTAAAAACCAAAAACTGCTCTAGCCCCTTTCCATCAAGGGATTAGCCACGCTATCTAAAATTGGTTGGGGGTTTGTAGACTGGTTTAAAATTTAAACTGAATCCTTAACCTTATGAATCTCTACATTCTTGTCTCCACAGGGCTTGCCTTCTTGGTTCTTTTTTACCGCGCCTAAACTACTTTGAAAAAATCTAAATCTATGATAGCATTATTTATCATTTCCATTGCCGTGTTTATCTACATGTGCTACGTGTTAATTAAACCCGAAAAATTTTAACACTTCAAAATGAATACAGAAATAATCGGAATTACATTTATGTATGCGGTAGTAGTCTTACTGGCTATTCCCCTTGGAAGATACATCGGAAAATTATTTACTAAGGAAGCAGCTTGGTTGGATTTTATCTTCGATCCTCTGGATAAAATATTTTATAGGGTTGGTGGAATTGATCCTACCAAGGAAATGACTTGGAAGCAACATTTGGTAGCTTTACTTACTATCAATCTCGTTTGGTTTTTGTTGGCTATGTTTGTGCTCACTAACATGACGTGGCTGCCTCTCAATCCAGATGCTAATCCTTCTATGAGTGCGGACTTAGCTTTTAATACATCCATAAGTTTTATCTCCAATACAAATCTGCAACACTACTCCGGAGAGTCTGGTATATCATACTTAGGTCAGCTTGTGTTGATGTTATTCCAATTCATCAGTGCCGGATGTGGCATTGCTATTTGCGCAGTGTTATTCATTGCTATGAAAGAGAAGGAAACCGATAGACTGGGCAACTTCTATTTTCTTTTCGTAAGAAGTTGTACACGTATCTTATTTCCAATTGCCCTGATCATTGCGATTATGTTGGTTTTTAATGGCGCGCCAATGACCTTTGAAGGGAAGCACAAGGTTACCACCTTACAAGGAGACACAGTTAACGTTAGTCGGGGTCCAGTGGCGGCCTTTGTTGCCATCAAGCAAATAGGTACGAACGGAGGAGGATTTTTTGGCCCTAACTCCGCCCATCCTTTTGAGAACCCTTCCTACTTTACAAACATCATCGAGACTGTGTCCATCTTTTTAATTCCTATAGCCATGATTTTCGCATTGGGTTATGTGCTGAAAAGAAGAAAATTGGCATGGACGATTTTCGGTGTAATGACGATTGGCTTTTTTCTTTTGGTTATCCCTACTGTGATCTTAGAAATGAAAGGCAATCCAGCAATTGCAAAATTAGGAATTGCTCAATCGTTGGGCAGTATGGAGGGTAAGGAAGTAAGGTTTGGCGCAGCAGCTTCCGCCTATTGGGCCATCAATACAACAGTAACCAGCAACGGGTCGGTTAATGCCATGCACGATAGCCTTACTCCCCTTTCGGGAATGTTTACGTTGTTGGGCATGATGGTAAATGTGTTTTATGGAGGTGTGGGTGTTGGCTTGCTCAACTTTTATATTTTCATCATTCTAGCAGTGTTCATTAGCGGTCTTATGGTGGGGCGCACGCCTGAATTTTTAGGCAAAAAAATTGAAGCAAAGGAAATGAAGATAGCCATGATCATTGCCCTTCTCCATCCTTTTCTCATTCTAACCAGCACAGCAGTATCAAGCTATTTATATGCACATAATTCGGCTGAATATGCAAGCTGGTTGAACAACCCAAGCTATCACGGATTCAGTGAAATGCTTTATGAGTTCACTTCTTCAAGTGCAAATAACGGTAGCGGTTTTGAAGGCTTGGGCGACAATACACCCTTTTGGAATATCATGTGTGGCTTAGTGATGGTTTTAGCACGCTATTTACCAATCATCGGGCCAGTAGCCATTGCTGGGATTTTAGCAAATAAAAAGTATATCCCTGAAAGTGCTGGTACACTTAAAACAGACACTGCCACATTTGGGCTTATGATTTTTGCTGTGATCGCTATCATTGCAGCGCTTTCATTTTTTCCAGCACTGGCTTTAGGCCCAATCGCTGAATACTTCTCGATTTATTAATACTCAAAAAATGCAAAACTATAAAAATAATAAGCTCTTCCAAAAGGAATTGGTGCAAGAAGCACTGAGAGAATCCTTCATCAAACTGAGTCCAGCAAAAATGTTTCGCAATCCAGTAATGTTCACTGTTTGGATCGGAACGTTGGTAATGATAAGTGTATGCGTGTGGATCATTATAGGAGAGAAAAATCAAGGTAGCTTTGCTTATAATTTGATCATAACATGTATTCTTTTTATAACGCTTTTGTTTGCCAACTTCGCAGAAGCTATTGCCGAAGCGAGAGGTAAAGCCCAAGCAAACAGCCTTCGTAAAACAAGAGAAGAAACGCCCGCTAAATTGATAGTGGGTAACCTACAACAAAAAAATTATCAGGTAACAATTGTAAACTCTTCATTACTGAAAAAGGGAGAAATATTTCTATGCGAAACAGGGGATATTATACCGATGGATGGTGAAATTATAGAAGGCATTGCCACTATTGACGAAAGTGCAATTACAGGCGAAAGTGCCCCTGTGATACGTGAAGCTGGAGGCGATAAAAGTTCTGTTACAGGCGGCACAAAAGTATTGTCCGACAGGATTAAGGTAAAAGTTACTACTGAGCCAGG
>JANXRR010000107.1 GCA_025356795.1 Bacteroidia bacterium | reverse complement strand
CAATGGTAACATTAGGATCGGGCGTACTTATAACCCAATTGGGGGCAATATCTCTTGTGGCTTTAAGGTTGATGGCAGCAAGTTGGTTAAGTACTCTTCCCTTGTCGGGGATGGCTTTTGGAAGCACCACATCAAAAGCCGATATGCGATCGGTGGCAACCATTGCCATGATATCACCAAAATAATAAACATCGCGCACTTTGCCTCTGTAAAAACCAGTTTGGCCAGAAAATTTGAAGTTGGTTTCTTTGATTGCTTCCATAGAAAGTATATGCCTGCAAAATAGCTAAATCAGATTTGAAAGTGCGCAGTGGGTGTGTTTAAAGTTGGGAAGAATTTAATAACAGAGAGGTACAGTGATGTTGTTGACTTATGCCGTTCGTACTAGGTGGATAAAATCTATGCTTTTGGGTCATCTAACTGACCATTTTGACCATTACAAGCGACATTCACTTAGTTGTTTCAATTCACATAGACGACCCCGCTGACCGTGGAGAAGCATTGCTTTCACTGTGGACAAACTGGAATCTCATTTCAAGAGAAAGGTAGATTTTATTAACAGAGAACTGGGTTTGAAACCCATATCTTAAATCAAAATATTAACAGAACAAAAAAGTTAATCTATGACGGAGAAGGAGAAAAAGTTTTTGTCTGACATATCCAACTACTTTTCCTTCACCAAAATGCCTGCATTAAAAATATAAGTCTTGATCAACTTACCTGTTTCATTATATTCCACCCATTCTTTGTGGCGCTTGTTGGCAACATATTCCCCCTGTTCTTTTACTTGTCCGTTTTCGTGGAAACTCTTGTAAAGTCCATGTTGGCGATTGCCGCGATACAAACTTTCGGATAATACTTTTCCACTTTCATAATAGTTTGTAACCATACCTGTAAGCAGTCCGTGCAAATAAGTTTCTTCTATTTGCTTTTGCCCCGAGGGATAATAAATGGTTCTAGTCCCATTAAGAATTCCGTTTTCGTAGGCTTCTTTCACAGAAAGATTTTTACCATCCACTCCATAGAATTTCCACGTTCCTTGCGGTTTTGATTTCCGGAATGTTTTTTCCGAAACCGCCTTGCCGTCTTCCTTAAATTCTTCTGCAGTTAAATCAATTCCCGAAAAGGAAACTTGTTCTTTGAGTTTTACTTTTCCATTGGGGAAATAAGTAAAATTGCTTCCTGTTTTACCTCCTGCTTTGTATTGAAACTTATGACTAGTGGAGCCATCAGTAAAGTACCCTTTATTATCGCCATGCAATTTGCTGTTCATAAAGTGGCCGTCTAATCTTAAATTGCCTCGTTCATCGTAGCGTTTAAATCCCCCCAACTTTTCTCCGGGTGTTAATGTAAAAGCTATTTCCAACTTTCCGTTCGGGTAATAGGTTTTATGGAACTCAGTCATGACGCCATCACGAAAGTTGGTCTCTGTTTCTAGGTTGCCATTTTCGTAATAAGTTTTAGTTACTCCGTTGGGCTTCTTGTTTTTGTAGGCTATTTCTTTCTTGATCTTGCCCGAAGTGTAATATTCTTTAACCAAGCCATCGGGTCTGCCGGAAACAAACTTCGATTCTAGTTTTATTAAGCCGTTTGTGAAAAATGTTTTCACGCTATCTGTAAGTAAGTTGTTTTGATAAAATCCTTTTTGAATGGGCTTGCCCTTTTCATCATAGATTTCAACGGCCCCATGGCGCATACCATTCTCATAGTTTATCTTGCGTAGCAGAATCCCTCGTTCGCTGTATTCGTAAAAAAGCCCAGAACGTACACCATCAGCGAACACACCTTCCACAGCTATTTTCCCATTGGGGTAGTAACGCTTGTATTTGCCGTCAATCTTTTCAGGATCATCCGCCCGCACGTAGTATTCTTCTTGAACCTTTCGTTGCCCAGCATCGAAGTAAGTAAAAACTTGCTTTTGTGAAAACCCAGCTAAGCTTACAACAAGACAGGCAAAAATAAAAGAATGTTCCTTCATACAGAATACTTATTGAGTTCTTAAACTATTTCATTACAACCTATAGTATTACACTTACAAATTCTCAATTACAATGGCCGATGCACCGCCACCACCATTGCAAATGCCGGCCACACCAATCGAAGCGTTGTTCTGCTTAAGCACATTCAATAAGGTAATGGTAATTCTAGCGCCTGATGCGCCAAGCGGATGCCCTAACGCTACCGCACCACCATTTACGTTTACGTTGGCTTCATCCAACGTAAGAAGTTTATTGTTGGCTAGTGCTACTGCTGCGAAAGCCTCGTTGATTTCATAAAAATTGACATTGCTCGTGTTAATGCCAGCATTCTTTATTGCTTTAGGAATAGCAAATGCGGGAGCAGTTGTAAACCACATAGGGTCTTGGGCTGCATCGGCAAACCCTAGTATTTTGGCCAGCGGCTTTATGCCCAGTTCCATTGCTTTTTCTTTGCTCATTAAAACAACGGCAGCGGCACCATCATTTAATGTAGAGGCATTGGCAGCGGTAACGGTTCCTTCTTTTGTGAACACTGGTTTTAGGCCTGGTATCTTATCAAAGTTTACGCTCTTATATTCTTCGTCTTCTTTTACAATCGTTACGTCTCCCTTCTTACCAACAATTTCGACAGGTGCAACCTCGTTCGAGAATTTGCCAGCGGCCCAGGCAGCTGCCGCTCGTCTGTACGATTCAATGGCGAAAGCATCTTGCGCTTGGCGTGAGAGATTCATTTCTTTTGCAGTATTGTCTGCACAAACGCCCATCGCACAATGATTGTAAACATCGGTAAGGCCATCGTAGGTTAAGCCATCTATCAACTCTCCGTTTCCATATTTATAACCAGTTCTTGCCTTCATTAAATAATATGGAATGTTAGACATGCTTTCCATGCCACCGGCAACCACAACATGATTATGACCTAACATAATAGATTGCGCGCCCAACATGATAGACTTCATGCCAGAAGCACACACTTTGTTTACAAGCGTGCAGGGGATTTCGTAACCTAAACCAGCTGCCACTGCTACTTGTGTGGCAGGTGCCTGCCCTAAGCCTGAAGAAATAACATTGCCGAAGAGTACTTCATTCACCTGCTTGCCTTCAAGATGGATGGCCGCCATAGCAGCCTTAACAGCCGTGGCCCCCAGCGTGATTGCCGAAAGGCTTGAAAGACTGCCCCCAAAGCTTCCAATAGGAGTGCGCTGTGCTGAAACGATGTATACTTCTTTCATTGTTTTAAGTATTAAGTATTAAAATTTGATGTTACCCCAAAGAACTTTTGATGGAGGGTAAG
>JANXRR010000051.1 GCA_025356795.1 Bacteroidia bacterium | reverse complement strand
TTCCTGATCAAACTAACGCACTTTACAGCGTTCGCCCTTGGGGCAGTTGGTATGTAGGTATCAACTCAATAAGAAGAACGCGCATTGCAGGCCCTGTTTTTCTTGAATGGGGTTTTGGGGTGAGTTGGTATAATTTTAAATTTCAAAATCACGGCACTTCAATTACCAAAACAAATGATGGAACAATTTTTATTGCCGATAACCGAAACGTTGAATTCTTGAAAAGTAAAATGACTGCTGCCTATTTGAACTTCTCTTTCATTCCAATGATTGACTTTGGAGGTGGTGTACGCAAGACAACTATTTTTGATGGATCGAGAATAGATTTTTCTTCGCGGGGAAATCATTCAAGCTCATTTAGGATTGGAGCAGGTCCGTACTTTGGATATAAAATTGATAGCTACTCAAAAATGATTATTAAAGATGCCGCGGGTAATGAACAAGTAGAAAGAAATTTCAATTCATTCTATCTCAATAACCTTCGCTATGGCGTAAGACTGCAAGTTGGTTTTGATGATATTGATCTTTTTATGAATTATGATATGAATACACTATTTGTAACCGATAAAGGCCCTAAGCTCAATGCCATCAGCTTTGGCGTTACTTTCTAAAAATTATCCATCTTAAAATATACCATTGTGCGTTCATCGCCCTTAAGTTTAAGTTCTTTGCAAGCCTTGCGGGAGCTAGGTATCTGAAAAGCAATCCACGCAAGTATTATGAAGAATAGTATATCTGCCAGTTCATTTTGAGTGACTAGGTATCCGGCAATCAGAAGGCAGCATGTAATAGCTCCCGCAACCAGGCGTACTATCGTTAAATAAAAATAATGATCCATTTTATTTCCAAGGCCAATCATCTTCACAATTTTCTTTAGTCTAGCATGGGCGTACAAATGAACAATCGTTAGGAATAGTAATACCACCCCAAGAAAAAGTGAAACCATAATTTCAGGCTGAGTATCAATTAAGAATGGCTTAATAGTATTAAAGTTCAATTGAAAATGAACACAGCCCAACAAAGCCACTGGCAGTAGCATTATTAGAAAACAATAACTGTAAACTTTGTAAAAGTATTCTTTAATAGAGTTGAAATTCATTTTCCCTAGGTCGATTATTCAAATTTAATTAATTAAATTGGCCGGAAGATACTGTTTATGGGAGCCTTTGAAAATTTATCACGCAAGGAACAAGTCATACGAAAGGCCGCAGAACTTTTTAGAGAAAAAGGATATGCTGCAGCTTCGATGCGTGACTTAGCGCAAATGTTAGGAATAGAGGCCGCGAGTTTATATTCGCATATCAAATCAAAAGAAGAAATTTTGCAAAGCCTTTGCTTTGATATGGCCACTGAGTTTAGAAAATCATTAGAAGAAGTTGAGAAGCGTTCGGGGCCTGCGAGCGAAAAATTAAAAAACGGAATAATAGGTCACATACAAGTAATGGCAAAAGATCTGATTGCTTCTGCTGTATTTATGAACGAACACAGACATTTAAGTCAGCCATACCTGCGAGATTTTTTGCTATTAAGAATTAATTACATCAATCGCTTCAAAGATATAATTGAAGAAGGCATGGAGAAAGGGGAGTTTAAAAAGAACATAGATAAAAAACTCGCGGTTATGACATTGTTCTCTTCATTAAACTGGATGCCTCAGTGGTACGATCCTAAAAGCAATATAGTGCCAATAGAATTGGGCGAGCAATTGGCCGATATGCTTGTGAATGGACTGAAGAAGAACTAACGTTAACCCAGAATTTAAAACTTGGGCTGAGGGCATTCTGTCGGTTTTAAACAAAATCCTTATAAACAGAAATAAGTTGGCAACAAAAAAAGACCATCTTACAATGGTCTTTTTCCTTTACTCCAAAATGTAATTTAATACCTTCCGCGCGGGGTTCTGCTTTCTCTCCTCTCACCTCCTCCGCTTCGCCCGCCACTGCGGCCTCCGCTTCGTGCACCACCACTTGGCGACCAAGGCCTCTCCCTCTTGGGCTCAGTACCTTCTCTTCTTTCACCTGGGTCTCCGTTGGTAAGCTCTAAGCGAACTTTTCTTCCACGAAGCTCAACACCTTCAAAGGCTTTCATAATATCTGCGGTAACATCTTTCTCTACTTCAAAAAAAGAATACGCACCTTTCAAATCAATCTTCCCAATTTTATCTTTCTTCACCTCAGAAAAATCTAAAATCAATCCAAGTAAAGTGCCTTTATCAAGGCCATCCATTTTACCCACATTAATAAATACGCGATCACCATTTCCATACCCACCTTCCGACCTATCGTCATCAGCATAGAGTCTAGGTGCGCGATCAGATCGATCGTTTCTATTCAAGTCTTTCGCATCACGATAGTATTCCAAGAAACGATTGAATTCAATAGAGGCAAAACGTTTGATAATATCTTCCTTGCTTAATTCTTTTAATTCATGATATACATCTGGTAAGAAAGAATCAATTTCTTCATCGTTTACTTCTACTTTTTTTATCTTGTGAACTAAGTCAAGCAATTTCTGTTGGCATACTTCATCGCCTGTGGGGATTAATATTTTTGTGAACTTGCGCTTCAAACTTCTTTCAATTTGATTGATGCGGCTTACTTCACGCTTGCTAACAATGGCCAACGAAATACCTTTTTTTCCTGCGCGGGCTGTTCTTCCGCTTCGGTGTGTGTAGAACTCCATTTCATCGGGCATGTTCATGTGGATAACGTGCGTTATGCCACTTACATCAATACCACGCGCTGCTACATCGGTGGCTACCAATAATTGAAGTGTCTTGTTTTTAAAGCTGCTCATTACGCGGTCGCGCTGTTGCTGCGTTAAATCCCCGTGAAGGGAATCGGCATTGTAGCCGTCTTTCATTAAATGTTCGGCAACTTTTTGAGTATCAATTTTTGTGCGGCAGAAAATTACTCCGAATATGTCTGGAGTATAGTCTACAATCCGTTTCAGTGCCAAGTATTTATCACGTTCATCAATCACTATGTACTGGTGATCTATATTTTCATTGCCTTGGTTGCGTTCGCCCATAGTCAATTCCACGGGGTTGCTCATGTAGTTCTTGGCTATTTCGCGCACTTCGCGTGGCATAGTAGCAGAGAACAGCCACACGTTTTTAGTATCGGGCGTGGTGGAAAGAATTGAATCGATATCTTCTTTAAAGCCCATGTTGAGCATTTCATCGGCTTCGTCTAACACCACATATTTAATGGTGCTAAGGTTCACCACTTTTCTATCGAGCATGTCAATCAAACGACCTGGCGTGGCCACAATGATCTGTGCTCCCTTTCTCACTTTGCGGATCTGCTCGCTTATGCTTGCACCACCATAAATAGTAACGATGTTAAAGTTTTTTACACCTTTGGCAAAGCGTTCGAGATCACTGGTGATCTGCACACTTAATTCGCGCGTAGGCGCAACTACGAGGGCTTGCGTAGAACGATCGTTGTCGTCAAGTAATTGAACCAGCGGTAAACCGAAAGCTGCGGTTTTTCCTGTGCCGGTTTGGGCGAGGCCTACCAAGTCGGTAGTTCCTTTTAACAAAACAGGTATCCCCTGTTCTTGAATGGGCGTGGGCGTTTCAAAGCCCAGTTGATGGATTGCTTCCACCAATTCCTTGGATAAACCCAAGTCTTGAAATGATTTCATTAATTGTTGTTTAAGTTGTGAGATGGAACCTCAAAGTCGATCATTAGGACGTTAATGACGAGGGTCAAAGATTACACCGATTATTATATGAGCTGCAAAGGTAACTTAATAAATCGGAAGTTTTTTTGACTGTTCAAATACAAAGAGGAA
>JANXRR010000078.1 GCA_025356795.1 Bacteroidia bacterium | reverse complement strand
GTCGCGCGTTCGAATCGCGCACGACCCACCACCAAAGAATATATGAATCAAGTCCTTACGATTAGTCGAAGGGCTTTTTTTATGCCTAAGATTTACCATCCACCACAAAAAAAAGGATTCATAGGGTTTGAGATGTTTGCTTTCTTATTTGCTGCTTGTCCAATCCCACAACACAATATCCCATCCTTCGCCACCATAAATTAGTGTATCGATCACTTGAAAACCAGTTGATTTATGAGCCTTCAAAGAGCGTGGATTGCCTTGCGCTACATCGGTAATACAGTAATCAAATTCGTTGCAAAGGCTTTCCTTAAAGTGATTATACATTTTCTGCACCAAGCCTTGCCCGCGTTGCTCTTTCGCTACGCATAGTTGCCCTACCACTACATACTTTGAAGTGGCCAAAAGAAAACCTTGGTAGCTCAATTTATCAATGGCATCAAATAATCCGGCAAGCAATTCATGATGGTGACGGGTTGATTTTACTGCAACAAGGGCATAGCCTACTACTTCGTTTCCATCCTTTGCAATAATAGCAGGATTGGATTCATGCATCATTTTAAAAAAGTCCAACGAGTATTCGGCAGTAACAAAGCCCTGCGCATCAGCTTCTTCTTTGCTTATGCGATGTTTCAAATTTTTGCACTGAAGATGTTGAATGCCTTCAAGTTCAGCACCCTCGGTAACTCTTTTTATTAGAATCATATGACTTAAAAAATCTTTCCTGGATTCAATATCCCATTTGGATCGAATACATTTTTAATGCCACGCATCAAATTCAAATTCACTTCACCAAGAGCAATTTTCATATACGGCTTTTTAGCTATGCCTATTCCGTGTTCGCCAGAAAGTGTTCCGCCTAAACCAACGGTGAGCTTAAATATTTCTTCAATGCCATCATTCACTTTGGTGTTCCAATATACTTCGTCAAGGTCTTCTTTTAAAATGTTCACATGCAGATTTCCATCGCCCAAGTGGCCAAAGCAAACCGTATTGAAATTATAACGCTTGCCAATTTCTTTTATGCCGTTGATAAGCTTGGGCAAGTTGGCACGCGGTACGACTACGTCATCCGATTTTGTAAGTGTGTACCAATTCACAGCCGGGGATATGTTTTTACGGATCTTCCAAAGCTCTGCCTTTTGTGCTTCTGTATCGGCAAACAAAATTTCGCCACTTTCAAATTTTTCTACTACACCCATTACCCGTTCGGCATCGCGCATTAGCACTTCTTCATCGTTGCCATCCAGCTCACAAAGCAAGTAAGCATTCATTCCATCCGTTAGTTTGGTAGTTACAGGGCTATTCAATACTTTTTCACAATAGGCAAATGTTTTTGCCGCAGCTTCCTTCTCAAAAAATTCCATGCCACTAGGTGTAATGCCATCCACAAAAATAGCAGCAATGGCTTTACATGCTTCTTCACTGGTGCTGAAAGGTATCATCATCAACACATTTTTCTGTGGGTAACCACGAAGCTTAAAAACAATCTTAGTAATAATGCCCAACGTGCCTTCGCTACCACACATCAGTTGCGTTAGGTTATAACCAGTAGAGTTTTTAAGCACGTTGGCGGCCGTCCAGATGATTTCACCCGTTGGCAATACCACTTGCATATTCAACACATAATCGCGGGTAACGCCATACTTTACCGCCTTCGGCCCACCTGAGTTATTAGCCAAATTACCTCCCAAAAAACATGAGCCCCCACTGGCAGGATCTGGGGGGTAAAACAAGCCTTTCTCTTTTACTGCACGTTGAAAAACTTCTGTAATCACGCCAGGCTCAACGGTAGCTTGTAAGTTCAATTCATCGATGCTTAAAATCTTATTAAATCTTTCCATAGAAATAACCACACCCTTCTTTACTGGAATTGCACCTCCACTCAAACCCGTTCCCGCGCCACGTGGGGTAGTTGGCAGTTTGTATTGATTGCAGATTTTCAGCAGGCCACTTACTTCTTCGGGCGTTGATGGCTTCAATACTACATCGGGCATAAAAGAATAATCCTCTGTTTTATCATGCGAATATTCGTAGCGCTGTTCTTCGCTCAGAATAATATTTACCTCACCAATAATGGCCTTGAATTGATCCAAAATAATTTCTGAGATGCCAGATGAATGAATTACCGCAGTTTCTTTTTCGTATGCCATGATATATTAACTTTGATTTTGATATGATGTTTAAAAGCAGCCCCAAAAGTAACCATTTACTTATTTACAAGACTGTTGTTTTGCTGGCTGTAGTCATAATTCTTTCGGGTTGCGCTATGCGAAGAGCCAGTGTGAGAGATCAAAATGTTAATGAAGTAATAAAAACAGCCCGAACTTACACAGGAACCCCCTATAAATGGGGAGGTACCACACATGGAAGAGCGCG
>JANXRR010000011.1 GCA_025356795.1 Bacteroidia bacterium | reverse complement strand
GGCTTAGTATCGATTCCGAAAGGGCTTAGTATCGATTCCGAAGGGCTTAGTATCGATTCCGAAGGGCTTAGTATCGATTCCGAAGGGCTTAGTATCGATTCCGAAAGGCTTAGTATCGATTCCAAAAGGCTTGATATTGATTCCGAAAGGCTTGGTATTGATTCTGAAAGGCTTAGTATCGATTCCGAAGGGCTTTGTATCCCTACTGCGAAGTCTGGTGAGAATGCCCAACTATTTGGTGCTTACCATTTTTGTTTTTCTAGGCCAAAAATTCGCAAAAAGGTTAAATTCGCAATATTTAGAGCAGAAATTTATCTGTTATCGGGCATAATAGCCATGATTTAATCTAACCTTAGTTACTTTTTATTTCATCAACAGAATCTCTATTGTCGAAATAATTGGCTTCAAGGCTCTCAATTAGGCTAGAGTCGTTTGCATTATCAAAAAAAATCCAATACAACGCCATTTCATTATTTGTAATCTTTTAGGTCTTACAGTCGCGGGAAATTTTGCATCATTTTATCTATCCTTTGCTGTTACCTCTTCCCCTTTCCAAACAATTCATCATCTTCTAAATCTTCATCGTCATCTGCTCCGGGTTTTGGTAGCGTGAACATACTACTCAATAGATCTTTGAACTGCAAGCCTGCTGATAGATTGTGCTTACTTATCAAACTGTACTCTGCCAAACCATGAAGGGCGAACTCCATCAAAAATAATTTCAAGCTACTGTCTTGGCTTCGATGAAATTCATTTACAAGATCAAGTAAGCCGGGCACTTTTTTCAAGTTAGCTTCATACTCTTGATTTTTTAAATCATTTAAAAGATCAACAGTATTGCCCTCGCCAAACCAGTCCGTTATTTTTTTGTAAGGGCTTTTCTCCTTTTGTTTTCTAAATTTTTCCGGATCGGGAAAGTAATTCACAAACTGCGTGCGAATGGCTTTGCCCACCAAGTTCTGCGCTACTATGCCCGGCCCCTCTTGCTCGCCTTCATACACCAACTCAACCTTGCCTGTGATGGAAGGAATTACACCAATAAAGTCTGACAGACGAACAACGGTGTTCTTCTCACTGTTGATAATACTTCTTCGCTCGGCAGCAGCCATTAAGTTTTCGTACGCAGAAATTGTAAGGCGTGCCGATACACCACTCTTTGCATCTACATACTCGCTCTTGCGTGCTTCAAAGGCAATCTGTTCCACCAAGTCTTTTGCTATTTCATTAGAGGTAATTGTTTTGTGTTGAATATCGTTGATGCGTGCCTCCTGTTGAGTGATCTTCTTGCCTATGTCAAGCGTTTTAGGGTAGTGCGTTATGATCTGGCTATCGATGCGATCTTTCAGAGGTGTTACAATGCTACCACGATTGGTATAGTCTTCAGGGTTGGCAGTAAACACAAATTGAATCTCTAACGGCAATCGTAATTTGAATCCTCGTATTTGAATATCGCCTTCTTGTAAAATGTTGAACAACGCTACTTGAATGCGTGCTTGCAAGTCGGGCAATTCGTTCAACACAAAAATGCATCGATGGGAGCGAGGTATCAACCCGAAATGGATCACGCGCTCATCTGAATATGGAAGTTTTAGCGATGCTGCTTTTATGGGATCAACATCGCCAATTAAATCGGCAATGGAAACATCGGGCGTGGAAAGCTTTTCTGTGTAGCGATCATCGCGATGCAACCACGTGATGGGCGTTTCATCGCCATTCAATTTTATCTTTTCAATTCCATAGGTTGTGATAGGATGCAACGGATCGTCATTTAATTCTGATCCTTCAATTACGGGAATATATTCATCCAATAAATTAACCATCAATCGCGCGAGACGAGTTTTTGCTTGCCCACGTAGACCGAGTAAATTAATGTCGTGGCCTGCCAGTATTGCCCTTTCCAAATCTGGAATAACCGTCTCTTCGTATCCCCAAATGCCTTCAAACACATTTTCTTTTTTCTTGAGTTTGGATATTAAGTTTTGCCTCAACTCATCTTTTATAGTTTTGAATTGATAGCCGGCTGTTTTGAGTTGCCCCAGGGTTTTGATGTTTTTATGGTTCATGCTTATAATTATCAGTTGGCGGTTAAGAGTTATCAGTTAATAGGTCAAAGTTACCAAACAGTATTTGCTTACCGCGGATGACAGATAAACTATTAACCTCTAACAGTTCTCACAAATTCTTGGCACGGTTGCGTTTAAAATCTTCAAACACAAGATTGCCCAATCCTTGTAAGCTGCTGTAGTAGGCATTGCCGTTGTTGGCTTTGGTAAATTCTCTAACAAATGATTTTAGGTATGGGTCAGTGGCAATCATAAAAGTTGTTACAGGGATTTTTATTTTTCGTAATTGCCCAGCAAGGTTCAATGTCTTGGCCATAATCTTTTCATCGAGGCCGAAACTGTTTTTATAATATTTTATGCCTTGTTTAATGCAAGTAGGTTTACCATCGGTAATCATGAACACTTGCTTGTTGGCATTCTTTCTTCTGCGCAGAATATCCATTGCCAGTTCTAAACCAGCCACGGTATTGGTATGATAAGGGCCTACATTCAAATAGGGCAAATCTTTTATTTCAATTTGCCAAGCATCGTCACCAAACACCAAAATATCCAATGTGTCTTTGGGATATTTTTTTGTGATGAGCTCCGCTAATGCCATTGCCACTTTCTTTGCAGGTGTGATGCGATCTTCGCCATACAAAATCATGCTGTGGCTTATATCAATCATTAGCACGGTTGAGGTTTGCGTTTTAAATTCGCTCTCTACAACTTCAAGGTCTTCTTCGGTCATAAAGAAGTTTTCATAACCATGATTGATTTGCGCGTTTTTGATGGAATCAGTCATGGCAATATTTTCTAATGTATCGCCAAACTCATAATCTCTTCTATCGGTTGTGGCTTCATCACCGCGGCCGCTGTGCGATGTTTTGTGTTCACCCCCTTTGCCCTTTTTAAGCTTACCGAAAATTTCTTCGAGTGCTGATTGTCTTAATTTTTGTTCACTCTTGGCATTGAGTTTATAGTTACCATCGGGAGTTTTATCAGTAATGTATCCATTGCGTTTGAGGTCTTCAATGAAATCGCCAATGCCATATTCTGGTGTGCTAAGCTTGTATTGTTTATCCACTTCGGTGAGCCATTGAAGGGCTTCATCTACATTGCCAGAAGTAATTAATAACAGTTGCATGAAAATTTTCAGCAACTTCTCGAAATCGCTTTTTGCTTCATCTGGTGGCGGAACATATTTTGTAAATCGATGACCGAGCATATTGATTTGATGAAATGGTATTTAGTAATTTGATGTTTGAGTGGTTTAAACTACAACTTCGGCCAATGTCTTCTCAATTATTTTTTGATAATAATTTTCGTACACAGGAAGAATGTTGATAATGTCAAATTTCTTAGCTTGATTAAGGGCGTTAGCTTTAAACTTTGGCAGGTTGTCCTTATCCAAAATAAACAGCGCATTCTTAGTCATATCTTCAACATCGCCCACATTGCTTAAGAACCCTGTAACACCATGAATGTTCAATTCGGGAATGCCACCTGTGTTTGATGAAATTACGGGCACTTCGCAAGCCATCGCTTCTAAAGCAGCCAGTCCGAAACTTTCCTTTTCAGAAGGCATTAAAAATAAATCAGCTACTGATAAAACTTCTTCTACTGCTTCCAACTTTCCCAGAAACCGAATGTCATGTTCTATGCCCAGTTCTTTGCTCTGCTTTTCTGCTTTAGCACGCTCGGGGCCATCGCCAATCATTAATAACTTGGAGGGCATTTGTTGGTGGATATTATAAAAAATTTGAATGATATCGCCAATTCGCTTCACTTTGCGGAAGTTGGAAATATGCACAATCAGCATTTCCCCGTTAGGGCAAATGGCTTTTTTGAAGTGATCTTTCTTTTGCTTTTTAAATTTCTCGAGGTCAATAAAATTGGGGATGACTTCAATGTCATTTGTGATTTTAAAAAACTCGTAGGTTTGTTTTCGTAAATCATTCGATACGGCAGTAACCCCGTCCGATTCATTGATACTAAAGGTAACTACTGGTTCGTAGGAAGCATCTTTCCCCACAAGGGTAATGTCTGTTCCGTGCAGGGTGGTAACTATGGGAATAGTAATGCCATGTGTTTTTAAAATCTGTTTGGCCATGTAGGCAGCTGAGGCGTGTGGAATGGCATAATGAACATGCAACAGATCTAAGCTTTCGCTTTTTACCACGCTCACCATTTTACTGGCCAGCGCAAGTTCATAAGGTGGGTATTCAAATAATGGATATGACCTAAAATCTACTTCGTGATAAAAAATATTTTCATTGAGAAAGTCCAACCTGCTTGGTTGTGAATAGGTTATGAAATGAACTTTGTGCCCGTGCTGAGCAAGTGCCTTGCCCAATTCAGTTGCAACCACGCCACTGCCACCAAATGTGGGATAGCAAACAATTCCTACTTTAATTTTTTTTGATGTCATTGTTCAGTTTAAACCAAGAAGTTGGCTATTTGGTTTCGTTCATTATTTGTGATTCTTTTTTATAGTCTTTAATCGACTTATAAATCACCTCCTGAATGCGTGGACGAATATTAGCATTTAATATTTTGGTGTTATTCATGTCGGGGTGCACCCGATTGGAAAGAAAAATGTAGACCAGATCAAATGCAGGATCTACCCATACGCACGTTCCGGTAAAGCCAGTATGGCCAAAAGTTAAGAGGGAGGCTAACACTGAGGTTGGGCCATTGGCATCGCCAGGTATTGGTTTGTCCCACCCCAATCCTCTTCTGCTGGTTTCATATTGCTGGGCAGTGAATAGTTCAATTGTTTCGGGCTTAAAATATTGGACGCCCCCGTAGCTGCCTTTTCGCAACCACATTTGCGCGAGTTTACCTAAATCATTGGCATCGCTGAAAAGCCCTGCATGGCCTGCAATGCCGCCATGCATGGCCGCTCCTTGATCGTGAACATAGCCAGTTAATAATGATTTTCTGAATATTTTATCGTCTTCTGTGGGAGCTATTCTATCGGCTTTGAATTTTCTTAATGGAAGATAACCTGTTGTATGGGAGCCAAGCGGATGATAGAGGTTTTGTTCTAAAAAACCGTCTAATGATTGGTTCAGCATTTTTTCGGCTAGGTGCATCATTATATAAAAGCCCATGTCGCTATACTTATACGTGTAGGGAGTTCGCGCGCTTTTTTCAACTATTTTAGAATTGATAATCCATTG
>JANXRR010000008.1 GCA_025356795.1 Bacteroidia bacterium | reverse complement strand
CATCTTCATATACCGTTTTCCAAAGTAATTTAACTTTTTCAGCAAAATCATTTGTTCGATGAATATTAATATGGGCAAAAAATTGAATTAATGGTTTATAAGTTTCTTCATTCTTATTGGACAGTAAAATCTTAACCGTTTTACTATCTATCTCACAATTCGCAACTGAGTTAAGATAGGCTGCACATATTTGTTAAATGATTGATTCCTGAACATAACTTTCAAGTTTGTTAAATGCATTTGTAAGAGCGTGTTCGAGATGATTATGTTTTTCGAAAAGGGTGAAAATGTCAATGTATACCTGCCTATGATGAAAGAAATAACCCGCAATTGCAGCTCGCCAAGTTTCATTTTGACCAATTGGAAAAATTTCATTGAAATTTTCTTCTACCCAAACTGTGTCTAGATATTTAAGGTTTGGCAAGAATTGACCAGTGACATAAAATAATAGAAGATCATTTTTCTCAGATTTAATTTTTTCATCAAAAAGAAGTCTAATTTCAGTGTCCCAGCGATCCTTTTCTTTTTTTTCTAATCTCGCTATTCTCAGCGAGTATTGTAACATTGCAGAATAGATTTTTCCTTTAGAATTGTTCAATACTTTCATTGAAAGTTCTGTATAGTCTGAGATTTCAACTTTATTATTTAAATGAATTAAAATAAGAATATTCTTAACAGTCGGAAGTAAAACCTGATCAAAAGCTTGGTCATAATTACGGGTACCATCCTCCAAAAAAGTTATTAGAGTTGAAACAAACCACAGGTTTTCCCTTTCTTCCAAATTATGTTGAACCCAAAAATCTTCATTGGATAATATCTCCAAACAAAACGCCAAAACCTCCGAGCACTCAAACACTTTCTTTTCTTCTCTCCAACTTTGTTGAAGGCCTGTTATCCAAGCATTCAATAGAGTTAAATTGGCATCTTTCGGGATGCCTAGATCTGTAGTAAAGTGTTCAGGATTTTGTCTGATCGCCATTGTAAGATTGTCAAGGAATCCGCTTGGAGAAGGGCCTAAAAAATCATTTTGCTGTCTTTCGAAATCCTCATAGTATATTTTTGTCTCTTTCAAATTCATTCTTAAAATCTCATCCACAGATAATGGCGATATATTGCCGATTAGCCCAGAATGCCAGCTATTAAAGCCTGGGTGTGGCACAGCTCTGTCGTTGATTGCGTTTAATTGTTCAATGAGATCAGCAATTCTTGGATCTTTATTTTGAGCAATTGCACTAAGCCATTCCTTTTTTCGGTATGCCACTAATTTTTCTATCTCTTTCGGGTTTTCTTTAATCTCATCTGAAATGTAATATTTTGCATTTTCAATCATGTTTAGAACCCTAGTAACCGAGCCCTCTTCAAAATCAGTTGCATGATCTTTTAGCAGTTCGTATACCTCGTGCTTTGCATCAATAAGGTCAAGGGGATTATAATTCAACTGCCATAAGAGATTTTCAAATTCTTTAAACCTTTTATTAATTGCGTGAATTGCCACCCTAATTAATATTAGTTCATTGCTGTTGAGTAAATCTTTTATTTTCGCGTCAGCTTGCTTTTCTGATAATTTTTCAAGACTCGCAGAAATTAAATAGATAAGTTGACATTCAATGTTGTCTGCAAATACTGTTTGCTCATGCTCCTCAATTGCAGGTAGGTTAAAAGTACCAAAAGCAAACTTGTCAATACCAAGTAATTCCTCAACAATTCCTAGAACCAATTGGTAAGTCTGTTCTGCAAATTTTTCTAATAACACATCTTTCTTAGTTGAAATAATATTAGTGAATTGATATGACTCAAAGACAGTTTCAATCTTAGTGAAAGTGTCATTTTTTACTCGGTATGAGAAAAGAATCTTTAATGCCTCAATTACCAATTCCTCATTTTGTTCTTCAATTGCTCTGGTCAAGAATTGATCAAAATCATGGCAGATTAAACTATGCCTAGTTGAATGAACGAAAGTCTTAATTAGAGCCGTATGATCTTTACTTAATCTTCCATTTGGTAAGGAGCAGATTACTTTAAAAAGAATATAATCTGTATGATAGTTTTCAATTCTTCTCGCATCTTGTTTTTTATAGGATGATATTTCTTTAATTATATTAAGTATCAAATTGGAAATTTCCGGATCGTTAATTTCATAATTCTCATTGGAAACGGTTTCTAAATATTTTAAAACTCCCCAATACGGCATTGAAAGAAAACCAGGGTTTTCTTTTACCTCGATTGGTTCCGGGTTCGATGAGCCACTGAAATATCCAGCTTCGTAAAGATATCTAAGCCATCTTTTGTCTTTAAGATTATTGAAAAAGTAAATGAACCTTGATTCCAGCTTGAGCAAATTTGGTAAAGTTTCAATAATTTCTTTCGAAGGTTCTTTTTCAACAATGGAATCTAGACGATCAGCTAAAGCATAATAATTACCAACTAAATAGTCCAGTATGTCCTCAAAGGTTTCCCAATATTTATCAAATGCTATTTTTTCCCTAGGGTTTTTCCAAACCCCATGCCTATGAGCAAACTTCGAAAATTCTTTGGCTGTCATATGCCATTTCTTAACCAAGCTAGTCTCCTCTTTAATTCCTAATGAATTTAGTATAGATTTCTTATGCCCTTTGGTCAGAGGCCTTGAGCAAGTTTTGCAAACTTTAGTTTCTCCTCGGCTTTGAGCAGCCAATATATCTCTTAACCCACTTTCAATTTCGCGACACAGGTGACTGAGAAGATATGGTTTGGTTTCGAGATCAAATTTTGAAATTGAAACTGCATCTCGATAAAAAACTGCTATCTCTGATCCGATGGATTTGAGTCCTTCATAAATTTGATTTTGTCTTTCAGTCATTGATTCAAAAATTTCTTGCATTACTCCTTCACCCTCACAAACTCCACTTCAGGATCTCCGCCCACCTTGGTTTTAATTTTGTCAACCTTTCCGGCTTCGTTGGTGGTGAAGTGTAATTTGTAAACTCTCAACCCGTAGTTAATGGTTATGTCGTCATGTTCGGTAGACCAAAATTGATCGTAGTGAAAATGCTCGAGGGCTTCGTCCCAAATGCGGTGCTTCATGCGAAGGCGATCGCCTTCAAGCAAGATAATCATTTTGCCATAAGCCTTATGTTCATACGTGCCAACATAATCGGCCAACGCATGGGAAGGTTTGGTGTCTTTTACTTTCAATGCCTTCAACGAATCAATCTCACGCCATGTCTTCCTATCTTGTTTGGCGATCTCCGCTTTAATTTTGGTTGTCCATGGCGAGTCACCTAACCGCAATAAGCGATCCACAATGCCATACACTGCCGCGTTGGCCATGGGCGAACCTTGGGCTGTATTGGTCAACACAATTATTCCCAGG
>JANXRR010000077.1 GCA_025356795.1 Bacteroidia bacterium | reverse complement strand
AATCAATTTACTTGATGGCAAGCCTGCCGATGCTAAGCTTAATTTTGATAAAGCACTTGGCCTTGGTAAAAAAAATGTAACAGTATTAAAAGCTGCTGCTGAAGCTTACTTGGTGGATAACAAATACTTGGTAGAATCAATCAATTTATTAAACAAAGCGAAAGGCATTGCTGATACTGATTATGAAGTTCACATTCTTTTAGGTGATGCATTTTTGCTACAAAACACCAATGCGGGTCAGGCTGTAAGCAGCTATGAAAGAGCAGCAGCGTTAAAACCAAATGCAAAAGCTTTTTATAAAGTAGGGTTGGTTTTTGATAGAGCAAAGAATTATGAGAACTCTATAGAGAATTATAACAAAGCAATTGCTGCGGACGCAAACTATACCCCGGCTTACAAAGATTTGGGAGAACTATATTACAAAACCAAAGAATTTCAAAAGGCGGTAACAGCGTATGAAAAATATCTTTTCCTAACAGAAAAGCCAGACGCAGTTCAGTTTCAATATGCTTTTTACTTATTTGCCGCAAAAGACTTTACTAAAGCCAATGAAATTTTCAAGAAAATAGCAGGGGCTCCTGATGTGAAAAATGTGACCCTACGTTTTTATGCAAAATCGCTTTCTGAGGCTGGTGATTTCAGTCAAGCTATTTCAGTGTATGAAACATATTTTGGAAAGGCTAAGACAGAAGAAATAGAAGCCAACGATTATGAGTTTTATGGAAAAGCACTTCAGAAATTAAAGAAAGATTCATTGGCAATTATTGGTTTTAAAAAGAGCCTTGCCTTGAACCCTGATCAACCAGACATTTTACAAATGGTAGCAGATGGATACTTAAAGACAAAAAAATTCCCAGAGGCCATTGCATCTTTTAAGGAGTTGATGAGCAAGCGCAAAAAACCGATGTCGTTAGATTATTTTTCAATTGGCCGATCCTATTATTATAATCAGCAACTGACGGAAGCGGATTCAGCATTTACTAAACTGATTGAATTGCAACCCACCATGACCATTGGTTATGTTTGGGAAACCAAAGTTAAGACGAATCAAGACCCCTCATCAGAGCAAGGACTTGCGAAACCATATTTTGAAAAAATCATTGAATTGGGAGCGGCAAATCCTGAAAAAAATAAAAATGATTTGATTGACGCGTATGTTTACTTAGCTGCTTATTATTACAACGTGAAGCATGATAAGGTTACCCCAATATCTTACTACGAAAAAATTCTTGAGTTAAGGCCAGACGATGCCGATGCGAAAGAAAATATAAGGATTCTAAAGAAATAATCATCGTTTATAAGTTAACTGTCGACAATTCGTTAATGAACCTGCTAGCATAGTTTATTCAAGTACAACACAACATGATCCTTCAAATAACTCAGGCAGTAACACCAGCAGGCGAAGAACTTTCCATATTTGAATTGATTATGAAGGGTGGGGCTGTGATGATCCCCATTTTACTCTTATCCCTTGCTTCGATCTACCTAGTGGTTGAGCGTTACCTCTATATCAAATCCGTTACGAAAGGCAGAAAGGACTTAATGACCCATATTAAAAGATATTTATTAGCAGGTGACATTAAAGGAGCAAAAGCCTTTGCTGCCCAGGAAAATTCTGCCATTGGAAAAATTATTTCTAGTGGGCTAGATCATGTTGGCAAGCCAGTAAAGGAAATTGAATCCATGATTGAATTAGCAGCTAACATTGAAGTTGCTGAAATGGAAAAGAATACTGGCTACCTTGGTATCATAGCGGGTATTGCACCCATGCTTGGTTTTGTGGGTACCATCTCAGGTATCATTCGCATTTTTTATGAGATCTCATTATCTGATAATATCAGCATAGGCATTATAGCAGGCGGATTATATGAAAAGATGATTACCAGTGGCTCGGGTTTGATAGTGGGTGTGATTGCTTATTCAGCCTATCACTTAATCAATCAACGCATCAGTAGGTTTTCAAGAGAAATGCAAAAAGATGTATTTGAATTCATGAGATCAATTCTCAGTCCTGCTTCTTAATATTTTGATTGCCTTTAACTAATAACTGAATTGAAGTTTAAACGCAGAAATGAATTTCATGCCGAAGTAGCGACCTCCTCGCTAAACGACATCATGTTCTTTCTGTTATTATTTTTCCTTATCATCTCGACTGTTACAAATCCTAATGTTATTAAGTTGATGCTTCCTAAATCTAAGGCAAGTCAGGCACTAAGTAAGCAAACACTATCACTAACAGTTACCAGTTCTAAACAATATTATATCAA
>JANXRR010000635.1 GCA_025356795.1 Bacteroidia bacterium | reverse complement strand
TGCTTATATCAACCAATTGTTGAAAGTTGGTTTTGATACTATCGACTTTGGGAGTTTTGTTTCTCCGAAGGCCATTCCACAAATGAGTGATACAACAGAAGTTCTTAGTGAACTCTTTCTAACTTCTTCAACATCAAAATTACTTGCCATTGTTGCTAATACTCGCGGAGCAGAAGCAGCGAGCGAGCATGGGCTCATTGATTATTTGGGGTTTCCTCTTTCAATTTCTGAAACTTTTCAAAGGAGAAATACCAATTCCACGATCGCTCAAGCTATAGACACTGTAAAAAGTATTCAGCTTATTTGCGAAGGCTCGCACAAGCAACTTGTTACTTATATCAGCATGGGTTTCGGCAATCCTTATGGTGATTTTTATTCAGTAGAAATTGTAAGTGATTTTATAAAGATGTTGATTGAGTTGGACGTGAAAATTATTTCGCTAGCCGATACGGTTGGTTCTTCCACTCCAGGTCAGATAACTTATTTGTTTTCTAAACTCACAAAGGAATATCCTGAGATTGAATTTGGAGTTCACCTTCATTCATCACCGGCAACTTCTATTGAAAAGATTAATGCTGCATTTGAAGCCGGATGTAATCGCTTTGATGGTGCCTTAAAAGGATTTGGAGGTTGTCCGATGGCTGATGATGAACTGGTAGGTAACTTAGCAACCGAAAAAATTATCGACTATCTAACTACCAGAAATGTTTTGCTCAACTTAGATAGAGTTGAATTAAACAAAGCTATGATAATGACAGAGTCTGTGTTCCCAAATCATTGAAGCTTATCTATAATTTCTATTAACAAGTCCATATCTTTTGCCAGGCAGAGAAATAACCAAGCCAGCAAACTCAAGCGAAAGTAGTAAGGATGAAAGTATGCCTAATGGGATATGACTATCAATGCTTAGTTGATCTATCATAATTGGTGTTTCTTTTGTAAGCAATTGCTCTATCACTTTCTTTTCATCGTTTGATATAGTGCTATAATCAATAGCAGCAATGGAAGGAGAAGCTGAATCAGATTCTAATCTCCAATTCATGATGTACTCTAAATCTTTCACTGAAGTAAAAAGATTTGCTTTATTTGTTTTGATGAGGAAGTTGCAGCCAGCCGAAAATGTTTGCCCAATATTTCCGGGCACGGCAAATACATCTTTATTATAGCTGTTGGCAATTTCAGCGGTAATCAAGGCACCTCCCTTTTCAGCAGCTTCAATTACAATAAGCGCATCGCATAAGCCTGCTATTATTCTGTTGCGTGCAGGAAAATTATGCGCATCAGGCTTAGCACCAAAAGAGTTTTCTGTTATCAAGCCACCTTGGTTCATCATTTTCTTGGCCGTTTCATTATGTGCCGCAGGATAAATAACATCGATACCACTTCCCAATACGCCTATGGTAGGCAACCCAACTTTTAAAGCATGTTTGTGTGCGTGTATATCAATGCCATAAGCAAGACCACTGATGATAGGTGTTTGATGTGGCAAAAGATCTTCAACAATACTCTCCACTAAATTTTTTCCATAGGCAGTTGCCTGTCTTGTGCCAACAATGCCTACTGTTTTAGAAAAATTTAAATTGATGTTGCCTTTTGTATATATAACTACGGGCGCATCTTCAATAGACTTTAACCTAGCAGGAAAACTCTTATCAGTATAGAATAGTAGTTCAACATTTTCCTTTTCAGCTTTCAGTATTTCCTTTTCAGCAAGTGAAAATAGTTGCTGAGATTTTATGGAGTTTGCGGTTACTAAACCTATGCCGGGAATTTTTAAAAGTTTTCCTTTGGGGGTTGCAAATACTTGCTGAGCTGAGCCACAGTAGCTGATTAATTGCTTTAATAAACGAGAGCCAATACCTGGAGCAAAGTGCAAAGCAAGAAAAGCAAGCCGCTCTTGATCCATCATTAATAAGTAATCTTAAAGTTTATCTTTTACCTCTGCGAGGAATTGACGAATATTTTTCAGAGAAGAGATCAATTCTATTTTACTATTTACAGTTTCAGAATCACCTTTCAACATTTCTTTGGCTCCTTGAAGCGTAAAACCTTTTTCCTTTACTAAATGATAAATGGTTTTAACGTGATTGATATCTTCCTTGGTAAATTGGCGATTGCCTTTCCGATTTTTCTTGGGTTGGATAATCTCAAATTCAGATTCCCAGAAGCGTATAAGTGATGGAGCTACGTTAAACATCTCGGAGACTTCTCCGATTGAATAATATATTTTCTCAATTTCTTTTTCCTTATAAGCCATGGAGCGGAACCAACTTTACTTCATCAGAGAAGTAAACCTCCTGCAAAGTAACAATTCTTTAATCTTGCCACAATGAAGGTAATACTTTTTAATCTACATTCTGTCAACGTAGTAATGTGGATTAATTCTGCTGAAGCAGTTTGTTGTATTCTGATTGCTTGGTATCAGAGTATAGGAAAGTAAGTGGATTTACAAACTTATCCTTGTACCGAATCTCATAATGAAGATGAGGAGCTTCAGAAACGCCCGTACTACCAACAAATCCAATTAGTTCACCTCTTTTAACTCGCTGGCCATCCACCACGTTAAATTTGGAGAGGTGAGCATACCGGGTTTCAAATCCGAAACCATGATTTAAGAAAATTACATTGCCATACGTTCCCATCATATTGGCATGCGATACATAACCATTACCCGAAGCATAGACTGGTGTTCCGTAAGGTGCAACTAAGTCTAATCCATTATGGTTTTTCCATTCATGATAAATAGGATGAAGTCTTAATCCGAATCGTTCATAAAGAACTGTAAGATTTCTATTATCGATTGGTTGCATAGCTGGCCTTGTAACCATCATCTCCTCTTTTACTTTTACTTCTTTGTTGATCTCGTCAAGCGATTGACGCTCTACCTCCAAACGATTGTTCAATTTAGAAAGCTGGCTGTAAGTTTTTTCTATCAAGGCTACTCTTTCCTTAGCTGAAAGCGGAAATTTCTCTCTACCTCCTGTTCCTCCTTTTCTTACGGCTTCATCTAGTTTAGGGAGGTCCAACAGAATTCTATAGCTTTCATCATCATTGGTTTCAATTTTCGCCAATAGACTTGAAGTTCGCATTATTTTGTCCTCCAGAATTCCCCATTCTACTTTTAACGATTCGTTTTTTTCTTGAAGAAGGCTCTCATCTAAATTTTTAAAATTAAGATTAAACCAGCCAGCACCCAAAATGGCTATACAAAATGATATAGCTAAAAAGTTAAGTGACTTTTTAACTCTTTCTTTGCCTGAAAGAAAGATAGGCTCATAAGCGCAACTGTTTACATTGTATCGATATTTTACCTTTGCCATTAGTCCAGGGCTTGTTTGGTTAATTTATTGGTTGAAGCCATCGCCATAAATGACGCGACATCCGTTTTCATGATCAAGAATTGAACAGGATTGCATGACCTATCATTTTTAGAAATTTCAAAATGTAAATGAGGTGCTATTACACCACCACTAATTCCCACCGTTCCTATTGGTTGGCCTTGTAAAATTTTTTGGCCTGAATGAACATTAATGTCTTGAAGGTGAGCGTACGTAGTTTTAAAGCCGTTGCCATGATCAATAATAACATAGTTGCCTAAGCCGGTTGGCATAACACTTCTTATTAACAGTATCACTTTCCCGCTGCCTGAAGCAACTACCCCAGAACCTTTTTCAGCCGCAAGATCAATTCCCTTGTGTTCATATAAGAGTTTATTGAATGGGTTTATTTGATTGCCATAACCACAAACCAGTGCATCTACTTTAAAATTTGACAGCGGGGGCAACGTTGGATAATGAGTAAGCTCTTCTACGTCATTTTTGACAGGCCAATACAACTTTGAAAATTGATAGCTGGTGGAAGTAGCTTTTTGAAAAGCGTATTTACTCTTGGTAAGCAACGAACTAATCAACTCGTCAAAAGCTGAGCTGTTAGTTAGTAGCATTTCCTTTGTGTAAACTACTTGCTCAGCGGGGGCAACTTCTTCAGTTAATAAAACCCTCTTTTGTAAAACCTTATCTTGTCCTACCAGATCAGTAATTGCTATTGAAGCCTGTACTATTTCTTCCTCAACTAAATACTTGTGTTTTGAAAGAGCTTTGTTTTCGTTTCTAAGATTCTTTTCGTAGTCGCTTTCAAACAATTGATTTTGGAGATAAACCAACCCAACAAATAATAAACTTCCTGTAAAGAGTAACGCGGCAACATTAAAAACTAAGTTCCACCAATTAAATCTGGCTTTTTCAAAGCGAAGAGTTTTAGGGTTATATGTGAACTTAACGAATGTCATTATATATAGAGTAGCGATAACTCATGCTGGAAAAGGCTCTTTTGTTGGTCAAATTGAGATTTTCCTTTCGTTATCACCATTTCTCGGGTTATTTTTGGAGGTTGAAAGGGCTAAAGTAAGTAAATTTTATAAATAGACCAATAATCAATGGTTGAACAAACCGTTGAAACTACCTAATATAGAGATGGATAGCATTACAATCAGACAGAAGTTTCTGGATTTCTTTGAAAACAAAGGTCACCGTATCGTGCCTTCAGCACCGCTAGTGTTAAAAAATGACCCAAGCTTGCTTTTCACCAACTCGGGCATGGTGCAGTTCAAAGATTATTTTTTGGGCAATGCTATATCCACTTATTCTCGCGTGGCCGACACGCAAAAATGTCTTCGAGTAAGCGGCAAGCACAATGACTTGGAAGATGTGGGCTTGGATACCTATCACCACACTATGTTCGAAATGCTCGGCAACTGGAGCTTTGGCGATTACTTTAAAAAGGAAGCGATTACGTGGGCGTGGGAGTTGCTGACCGAAGTATATCAACTGCCAAAAGACAGGTTGTACGTTACCGTGTTTGGTGGCGATGCAAAAGATAACCTTCCGGTAGATGAAGACGCGAAAGCACTTTGGCGATCAGTGATTGCTGAGGACAGGATTATCCACGGAAGTAAAAAAGATAACTTTTGGGAGATGGGCGAGAGTGGCCCTTGTGGCCCTTGCTCTGAAATTCATATCGACTTACGAACAGAGGCTGAACTAAAACTTAAGCCCGGAAAGGAGTTTGTGAATAGCGACCATCCGCAAGTGGTGGAGATTTGGAATTTGGTGTTCATGCAATTTAATCGATTGGCTTCGGGCAAGTTAGACCCACTGCCCAACAAGCATGTAGACACCGGCATGGGGTTCGAGCGGCTGTGCATGGCAATACAAGGCAAGACTTCCAATTATGATACAGATGTGTTTAGCCCTCTGATAGAATTTATTTCTTTACACGCGAAAGAATATAAATATGGGACGGATGTTAAAAAGGATATAGCTGTTCGCGTGATGGCCGATCATATCCGTGCAGTGAGTTTTGCTATTGCCGATGGCCAATTGCCAAGCAATACGGGTGCAGGTTATGTGATAAGAAGGATTTTAAGGAGAGCGGTGCGCTACGGTTATTCCTATCTTGATTTTAAAGAGCCTTTTATACACAGGCTGGTGCCGTTGCTGGCAATGCAATTCAAAAATGTTTTTCCTGAACTGCATCATCAATTGGATTATGTAACCAAGGTGGTTCATGAAGAAGAGATTTCTTTTTTGAGGACGTTGGATAAAGGCATTAGCCGAATCAATCAATTTTTTGGTTATGTTACTGATATTGCAATGGCGAAAAGCCTTGAAGATATGGGAGACATCCAAGATACTCGTACTACTAAGAAAATACCTGGACATATTGCTTTTGAATTATTTGATACTTACGGATTTCCATTTGACTTGACTTCATTGATAGCGAGGGAAAATGGTTGGGTAGTTGATGAACAAGGATTCAATGAAGAAATGCAAAAGCAAAAGATCCGCTCCAAAGCCGATGCAGCAAAGGAAACAGGTGATTGGGTAATTGTGGCAGAAGGAGAGAAGCCTGAGTTTATTGGCTACGATCATGATGAAGCTACTTCTAAAATTTTACGCTATCGAAAAGTAAAACAAAAGAACAAAGAGCTGTTTCAATTAGTATTGGATAAAACACCCTTCTATGCTGAAAGTGGCGGACAAGTTGGCGATACCGGTGTGATTGAAATTAATGGCGAGACGATCCAAGTCATTGACACAAAAAAAGAAAATGATTTGATCGTTCACTGGGTTGAAAAATTGCCAGCGCAATTAGATGCAGCAGCGACAGTTAAAATTGATAGTCACAAAAGACGGTTGTCAATGAACAACCACTCATCCACGCATTTGCTTCATGCGGCTTTGCGCCAAGTGTTGGGCAAGCATGTAGAGCAGAAGGGCTCGTTGGTAAACAATGAAATTCTACGTTTTGACTTTTCTCATTTCGCAGCCATGACGCGCGAAGAGATCGTAAAAGTTGAAACGATTGTGAACAAAAGGATACGCGAAAATATTGAACTGCACGAACAACGCAACGTGCCGATAGAGAAAGCAAAGTCGCTTGGCGCGATGGCTTTGTTCGGTGAAAAATATGGTGAGTTTGTTCGCGTTATTACGTTCGACCCTACATTTTCTGTAGAACTTTGTGGAGGTACCCATGTATCATCCACAGGTAAAATTGGTTTGTTGAAAATTGTTTCCGAAAGCTCTGTAGCCGCTGGTGTGCGCAGGATTGAGGCCGTAACTGCCGATGGAGCAGAAGAGTTTATAAATAATGAATTGGCATTGCTGCACCAAGTAAAATCGATATTTAAAAATCCAAAAGATATTCTCGCGTCCACGATGTCGTTAGTGGAAGAGAAGCATGAGTTGGAGAAAAAATTGGAAGTGCTTTATCAACAACAAGCCAATATGTTGAAAGATGAATTGGCAAAGAAAGTTGTCAACTCAAGTGGATTGAGTTTGATCATTGAAAAAGTATCTGTGCCAACAGCAGATTCATTGAAAAACATTGCTTACGCACTGCGAAACCAGTTCGGGGATTTGTTGTTGATCTTGGCTGCCGATGTAGAAGGCAAACCACAAGTAACTGTGATGATAGGAGAGAAGCTGGAATCAACAAAGAAATATCATGCAGGCAATATGGTGAAAGAACTTGCCAAAGAAATTGATGGCGGTGGTGGTGGCCAACCATTCTTTGCAACTGCTGGCGGTAAGAACATTAATGGCTTAGGTGCGGTTATAGAAAAAGCGCGTAACTTAGTAGGGTAAAATTAACAACGTGATCAAGGCAATTGTATATTCGGATATCTCCGATAAAAAAGGCTCAAATGATTCGACAGCACTTTCTCAAGAGGAGTGTCTTGCTCGGACATTAGATTTAATTGACTTTAATGCTGCATTATCGAAAAATAGAAATTCAGAAAAGGATAGGTGGCAAGTAAATCAATTTGAGTGGATAGAACTGACTTTGCTCAAAAAATGGTAACAAACGAAATTAGAAGCTCGCTTCAAAAGATTTGCTCATCATTAAATGAAAATGAAGTTGACTATTTAATTATTGGAGGTGTTGCAGTGGGCTTTTATGGATACCAAAGAATATCTGGAGGGGGTTATCCGGGAATACCTGAAATTACCCACGATATTGATTTTTGGTATAACCCAACAGTTACTAACTATACCAAACTTGTTAAGTCGTTAGATGCGTTAGGCATAGACACGCAACAACTAAAAGAAATTGTATTTAACCCTAAAAAATCTTATCTAAGAATTCCTTTCGATACATTCAAGACAGAATTTTTGCCGGAAATTTCTGGCGTGTCCTCTTTTCCAGAAAGTAAAAAAAATGCAAGTAAGGTGGAGCTTGATGGAAACCTTCTCTGTATTATCTCATATAAAGATCTTATCAGAACAAAGAAACCGTGGCTCGAAAAATCGACAAACGTGACATCGAAGAATTAAAGAAAAGGAATGAATCAAACTAAATGGTAGCTTTCAATAAATACACGCCTGTCATTGGCCTCGAAGTCCATGCGCAGCTATCTACGCTCAGTAAAATCTTTG
>JANXRR010000574.1 GCA_025356795.1 Bacteroidia bacterium | reverse complement strand
AAAATTACATAGATAAAGCTCATGCCAAACATAGAGGCACCTCGTACATATTTTACTTGGGGCAGTCCTTGTAAATTAGTAACCAGCGGATAGGTGATTTGGTCTTCTATAATCTGAGGACTGCGCCCCATCCATTCAGTAAAAACAATTACTTGATTCTCTGAAAGATCGGGAATGGCATCAATCTTATTTGTTCGAATGGAAAAGATACCGCAAGCAAAAAGTAAAGCGGCTGTAAATAGCACGACAAATTTATTGCGTAGCGAAATGGAAATTAAATTCTGAATCATAGCTTGGTCTTTAGTAAAAACCCATGAGCTTTTTGCTCATGAGTAGAATAGAAGACAACTTAAAAATTGTCTTAAGACATTATCAGCTATGAAATCAAATTAGAAAAACGTGAAAGGCAACTACTAGGTCTGACGATCGCAGCGGAGGATCATAGTTGTGAAATTGAATATTTCTGTCTGAAGAATTTGGAATTATCTCACTGAGTAAAACAGGAGACTGAATTACATCACTAAAATAAAGTATTGAACTTAAATCTATAACCGCATTGATTGAATTAAAATTCTGAGCATTATGAATTAAGGTTTCATCTTGGCAGCACGAACTCGATTGAATGCGATGGCATTGTGGCATTTGTTTTCCATACGCACATCCTTCTGCTTTGTTGAATAGCCTAATATGCTGGATTTTACCACAGCATACATGAATCCCAATCATAACATGGGTGCTTGAGAAAAGCACTAAAAATGCAAACAATGTAGATGCTATGGAACGGGAATATTTCATCTAATTCAAATTTACATAAATTTTTTGAAAAGGTTTTAAAACATAAACAACATTAAGGCGGCCATTGCTACCATAAGCAAATCTTCAACAATAGTAACAGTACTCATGGGCAGGTTAAATATTGCACCCAAACAAGCACACCGGATCATCTTTTTGTTAACGACACTTTGTATTACACCAAGCGAGCTAAAACTCATTACAATTAAAGCAGTCCAATTAGTTATCAGTGGCTGGAAACTAATAAGATATGAAATGCCCAATGCCAATTCAATAAAAGGATATATGTATCCGTACACTGGGATTTTAATTGCCAAAAGGTCATACATGGCATAACTTTCTGCAAACCCTTTAAGGTTAAGAAATTTGAAAAAAGAAAACACCAAGAAAAAACCTGCCATGAAAGTATTCATGCCAGAATGCAAATTGCCATGCGATGTGAATATAGAAACTGATGTAATAAAGAATGCTATTAACAACAACGGTTTGTAAGTAGTAAGCCAAGATTCTTGCTTTACTTCAATCAAAGTATGATTTTCATGATCCGATGCATCTGCACTTATTTTATATTTTGAATCTATTCCAAGTGCTTGCTGAAGTTCAGCGATACTTACCTGTTTTTGCATGGTGATAACTGCTTTTTGTTCTTCAAGTGTTACCTCTGCAGCCAATACATCCGGATGTGTGAGCAGTTTACTTTTTACTTTGGCCACGCAGCTACTGCAAGTAATTCCGGCTACAGTATAAGAATGTGTCATAAAATTATTACTCAAAAGTTTATAGTGACTTTCAAATTAACGCATGGCAGACAAAAGTAGAGTTATATAATTCTAGGAAAAAGTAATAACACAACGAAAGCACTACCTCAATTTGAGTATTAAAAATTAATTCATATTCGGTAATGAAAAACTAAACGTTGAGCCAACGCCCAATTCTGATTGGACTGAAATGGATCCGCCTAACTTCTCAAGAGTCTCTTTTACTATATATAATCCCAAGCCAGAACCTTCCGCATTTTCAGATGCTCGATAAAACATGTCAAAGATTTTTTGATGGTGTTCTTTATCTATTCCTAAACCATTGTCTTCAATATGCACCACTAGTAGATTGTCTGACAACGAAGCCTGTATTGCTATAAAAGGATTCTCGATAGAGTGCCTCTGATATTTATACGCATTGGAGATTAAGTTATTTAATACAATCTTAAGCCTGCTGGCATCAGTAGAAATCACTAGACCCGGATTAATATCTACTCTTACTTGCATTTTCTTATTGACTAACGCATAAGCCAAATTGTCCACAACGCCATTTACCAATAAAGCCAATTGATGTTTACCCAACGACAACTCAAGTCGTGTATTTCTGGAATAATCTGTAACTTCTTTAATAAAACCTTCCATTACTTTTACTCGATCCTTCATCATGCGATGATATATTCTCAAATCCTCCACTTGTTCGGTTCTTTCTGAAAGATCTATAAGCCCCAATAAAGAACTTAATGGTGCTCTCATATCGTGCGAAGCACTGTAAACAAAGCGATCAAGCTCTTCATTTAATTTTTCTAGTTGGTTGTTCTTTAGCACAATCTCATGTTCGGCATTTTTCCGATCATCTATATTAATCAATGAGCCAAGCACGTATGAAGTATTGGTTTCATTATCTGTTCTTACAAGTCCACTGTCGAGAAACCATTTATAAGCTCCTTGCTTTGTTTGCAGACGAATCTCACTTTGATATGGCTCGTGCGTTACCATTACTTTTTGTATTGCTTGATAGGAGGCTTTACTGTTTTCAGGATGAATAAAGGAGATAAAGGTTTCAATCGTGATTGGATCCAACTCATCTTTGCTATAACCCAAAAGTTCTTTCCAATATTCACTAATAAAAATTGAGTTATCCTTTAGGTTCCATTCATAGATACCGGCTTTTGCGCCTTTAATTGCCATCTCAAAGCGTTCTTTATTTTGCCTGAGTTCATCTGCGGCAGAAATTAATTGTTGCTGATTTTGCTCCAATTTTTTCTCTGAATGGTGATTTTCATTAATTAAAAAATATACAATTAAAGCACAACTCAATGTGCCCGCTATAAAATTGACTAAAAAGCTTACTCTTATACTCGGGTCATCATAAGGTGGCGTGGGGAGTAAGTTGAAATCGTAGTTAAATGCAACCATGCCAATTAAAATTGAAATGAGCACTGCTGAAATGCCCCACCTTCTCCGCTCAAATCCAAATAGAATAAGGGAAGCAAGGCTACTTCCTATAAAATAGAAAAATACACCTCCAAATAAACTATCCGAATCTGCAAACAGGAATACTATTACATTAGAGAAAACAATTATAAATCCGTTGGATAAACTGTAGTAACGAAATCTGTTAAGTGCAAGTCCCACTACTCCCATAGCAAGAATAAAACAATAAAAAGGAAGGAAGGTGTTTATTCCGTTATAATAATCAAGACCAAAATAGAATAGCGCGCTAGCGATGAACATCAAATTGAACTGAACCCTGAGCATGGAGTATTTATATACTTTCCTGTCAGGAATATAATCGGTCCCTAAAAACAGCTTTTTAAAAAATCTCATGAGTTAAATTAAACCTTGAATGGTTTTGTATGGGTAAAACGGTTCAAGATAATAAAAGTGTAAGATCTAATTTTGGATACCTGTTAATTTGGTTAGCTCACGCACAAATGAGCTCGACAAATTTTTAGAAAATGAACACCGAGATTGGAAAGGATAGCGGTTAACTGCTGCTGATCATTAACATTTCTTCCAAGTCTTACAGAGAATAGCTTGGAATTAATGGATAACCTTGACTTTATCTAATAAAAAATCCCAAGTTGAAAGGCTCGGGATTTTTTAATTTAATGTCGATCGGAATTATTTTTTATAACTCAATGCTTCGGGGATCCAACCTTGTAAATCTTTGATACGAGTTTCATGGGAAGGGTGAGTAGAAAGAAATTCAGGAGGTTGTTGGCCACCACTTAACGATGACATGCGCTCCCAAAACTTAGGAGCAGTATTAGGGTCATATCCTGCCATTGCTAAAAAAATAAGGCCAATATGATCCGCTTCCGACTCATCATCGCGTGAGAACTTTAGCAATCCAATGTTAGCACCAGCACCCACCGCCTGCAAAAGCAATTGACTTGTCTGCGAAGGATTTTGCCCCATAGCCGCGCCAAGAGAACTTAATAATCCATTCTCTATCATGCTCTGGCTCATACGTTCGCGTCCATGGTTGGCAATGGCGTGTGCCACTTCGTGTCCCATTACAACAGCTACACCATCCTCATCTTTACAGATTGGTAAAATTGCTGTATAAAAGGCAACTTTCCCGCCAGGCATACACCAGGCATTTACAGTTTTATCGTCTTGAATAACATTGAACTCCCACACAAAGCCTTCCAACTGCGAAGAAAGTCCCTTGCTTTGCATGTAACTCTCCACGGCTGTTTTGATCTTATTTCCAACCTTTTTTACAAGTTCAACTTGCTGGGCATTAGTTGATAATTTAGACTGGCTGAGAACTGTTTTATATTGAGCTGCGGATTCGGCTATTATTTCCGAATTTGAAACTAAACTTAATTGCCTTCTTCCAGTTACTGGCACTGTGGCACACGATTGAAAAAGCAAAAATCCAATAAGTATAATAGTTAATTTCTTTATCATGAAGGTATGTTTATTGTAAAGGTAAGCTCTAGCCAATTTAAATTCTTATATAATTAAAAATGAATTTAGCGCGAATTTTTAGAATGTTTAACTTGCGAAAATAAACTTTACACATGAGAATATTCGCAATTGGAAGAAATTATGCCGAACATATCAAAGAATTAAACAACGAACGCCCAGATGA
>JANXRR010000573.1 GCA_025356795.1 Bacteroidia bacterium | reverse complement strand
CTCTGCGGCACTATTGGTGAACATGAAGTTGATTTACAATACGTAAATTGTTGCTCACAACTTCGCGTTGATGGCTGATATGGATTTGACAAAGGGGAGAGATTAGATAAAGGGCAGAGCCCGAAGCGAGACTCTGCGAAGAAAAAGAATAGGGGATTTGGCAGTAGGCTAAAGCAGAGATATTTACCTTTAAAATTTATATTTCACTGACCAAAACGCCATGCCCAAATTCTTCCGCAACATCCGTATTAAAATTATTGACCAACTAGTTTCGATTTACTTTCTTCTAGTTTTTGCTTTATGTATGCCTTCAACTCCTCGAAAGTCATGTGTTGAGTTTCAGTACTAATTTTGTCCCTTATTTCTCTCATCATTTTTACAGCATCAAACTCTTTATTTTTTTTATTCGTTTCCATAATTCACTAAGTCTTTAGGGCTTCTAATTTCAATCATTGAATATCCAAGGCGCAAATTCACAGAATTGTAGCCCTTAATTTTGTCAAGGTTTACTATGTGCTTAAAATTCCAGCTGGCTAACACGTCTACCTTATTTATCGTGGCGAGCGCAATATGGCGGCAATCCTCCACACTTGTTTTACCAACCACTTTTTCCTCGATGTAAGTATCAGCAAGCAGAACAGCTTCTTCCGTCAGCTCAACGCGTTGAAACTTGTCAGCAGAATAATTTAATAAATGTGCTCTAACTTCTTGCGGTGCGTTAATAAGTTCAAGATCAAGCAAGTCTGAGACTACAAAAATGATTTCGTTATTGTTAACCCTTTCAAATAGCTTTTTGGTTGCTTCTTTGAACTCCTCATCAAAGTAACCGCCAACTACTGAAGTGTCTATGTAAATTCTCTGTTTCAAGTGTTGACTGCATCTTCATTCCTGTCAATACAAAGATAACCAAAATGTGGCAACAAGTCTTTCAGTCAAGCATTGTCTCCGAACTATGAACCATTTACTACCTTTCTAATCAACAATGCCCATTAATTTACTTTCCTTGCTTATTTCTCCGCAGAGTATCGCCTCGAACTCTGCGGCACTATTGGTGAGCATGAGGTTGATCTGCAATAGCTAAATTGTTGCTAACAGCTTCGCGTTAATGGCTGATGTGGATTTGCTCAAGGAGTGGGATTAGACAAAGCGCAGAGTAGGAGTGCGAAGTGATACTTTGAAGATGGAGATTATCTGCATCAAGCAATTGGATGAAGGCAAAACGGTTAACCATCTGCAAGTAAAAGAAATGGTGAAGAAATGGTAAAAGGTGGTCTGGACTGATTTAGCGATTGAAGATTTAAAATCAATTCATGAGTATTTTTCAAAAGATTCGAAGTTTTATGCTGACAGATTTGTAACAAAGATCATCAATCGAGTTGACCAACTCGAAAAGTATTCTAAATCTGGGCGAATCGTTCCTGAATTTGGTAAAGAAACTATTCGAGAATTAATTGAGGGCAATTACAGAATTGTCTTTAGAATTGATATTGATTTTATCGGAGTAGCTCGAGCACATCATTCTTCAAGACAATTGAAAAATTTGTAACAATTAATAGTTCACAACAGACTACTCCCTTACCTTCAACTTACTTCCATCAATCTCATCTTCGCCATAATAGCTGGTGTCGAAGTCGTCAATAGGTAAGTGCTCTTGCTTGGATTTCTTAGGGTACTTTCTGAGCCACATCGATGCCCGGCACATGTCTTACAATTTTCTTCATCGTATGATTTTTTGGTTTTGTAAAAAAAATAAAAATGAAAAATCCCCCTTCGCTTTTTCTCCTGGTTGGATATTCTGGATACCCTGACATAGATGAAAGGATATTAATTACTCGAACTCTGTTTTTTGAGCTGTTTCTTTGTTGTTTAAAACATTAAATTGCCGTATGAAAGTAGACACAAGCAAATCAAAATCTTTTGCTGTAGAAGGTGGCTCACTATCCATTGATGACCTTAAGAAGGCTATCGAAAAAGCGGAGAAAGGTTCTTTTTATAGCCCGGCAAAAGCCAAAAAGTTACTGGCACAATGGAGAAAGAAAAAAGACTCCCTGTAAAAGTATCCAAAACTTTTCTTCTAGACCTTGAAGATGTATTTGACTATGGGTTAGTCACTTTTGGTTTAATGCAAGCCGAAAGTTATGAAAATGAAATCTGGGATTTGATAGAAACACTGCCAAACAATTACTACCTGTTTCCTGAGTGCAGGCATTTGCCAACCAAGTCAAAAATGTATCGATGGATTATTTGGAGTCACATTTGATCATCTACAGAATAACAAAGCACGAAGTACCAGGGTTAAAAATGTTGCACTCAAAGAGAAGTATTACCAAGGTCAAAGCCATTAGAAGTATAAAGCGCTAGGCTCAGAATCGAGTTGTAAAACTAGCGATTCTAGCCGGGCGACATTTGTAATATCGCAGGATAGATAAAAGGATTTTAAATCATTTTTTATCTGAGTTCATGAGGTAAATCATGAAGACTTTGATAACAGCTTAATTTACTCCCTCACTTTCAACTTACTTCCATCAATCTCATCTTCGCCATAATAGCTGGTGTCAAAGTCGTCAATTGGTAAGTGCTCTTGCTTGGATTTTTTGGGCTTATCGAACGTCATGATTAGAGCAGGCAATAAAATCAAGTTGGTAAACATCGAGATTACCAAGGTGGTAGAAGTAAGAACCCCTAAGGCAACCGTTCCTCCAAATTGAGAAAATGCAAAAACGATAAAGCCAGCGAACAGCACAATGGATGTATAGGTGATGCTCTTTCCCGTTTCCAGAATTGTTTCTGTAATGGAAATAGGAACAAAGAAGTTGTTGGTTCTTAGTTCTTGTCTGTACTTGGCGAGGAAGCGTATGGAATTATCAACTGATATGCCGAAGGTAATACTAAAGATAAGGGCTGTACTTGGCTTTAGGTGAATTCCAAAGTAGCCCATAATGCCAGCGGTTATCATTAGCGCAAGCAAGTTGGGTATGAGTGAAATAATGATCATTCTCACGTTCGCGAAAAGCACTGCCATTGAAAGTGTGATAAGAATAAAAGCCAACAACAAGCTCTCTTGAAGATTTGCGATTAAAAAGTTATTGCCCTTTATAAATATTTTGGTGGAGCCAGTAACTGTTGTTGTTATGCCGGTGTCGGCAAATTCTTTTTTAATTTCGGGTTCAATTACTTTTGACACAAGCGAATCTAATTTGTCGGAGCCAATGTCTGCAATCTGTAATGTGATGCGCATCTTTTGAAAAGTGGAATCCACAAATGATTTGAAAAGCCCTGTGTTGTCGGTTTGACCTTTCATGTAGCGCAGTATAAACCCGCTCTCTTGTTTAGATGGCAATGAGTAATAAGAGGGTTTGTTATTATAAAAAGCTTGCTTAGATGCTTTTACTAAACTCACTACTGAAAGAGGTGGAGACATTACCGTGATGGAGTCAAGAAACCCTTCGAAGGCATCAATCTTCGCAAGGTTCTTCACATTTAAAATTCCTCTCCTCTTTCCGGTATCAACTACTATTTCCATTGGCATGACACCACTGAAGTTAGCTTCAAACCATTTTAAATCTTTTTTGATCTGGCTTTCTTCGGGAAGGTCATCTACCATAAAAGAAACGGACTGCAACTGTAGAATCCCGATAACGGAAATTGCCGCGATTATTACTGACCCCACATAAATCCATACCCTTTGGTGGTGAACAATAGTATCGATAAGCTTTACAAACTTGCCCATGATTTTGAAGTCCAGGTGTTTCATGTGCTTTGGCTCAGGGGCCGGAAGCCATGAAAATACGCTTGGTATCATGATCAAGCTTATGAGAAACAAGGTGAGTATGTTGATGCCGGCCACAATACCAAATTCACGGAGTATAATGATGTCGGTAGATAGCAGGGTTAAGAAGCCGATGGCAACAGTAAGATTGGTGAGAAAAGTTGCCAGTCCCATTTTCTTTACCACGGCTGCAATGGCAATTGTCTTATCGCGATGCTTGGCAAACTCCAGGTGATACTTGTTTAAAAGATAAATAGCGTTTGTAATGCCTATGGTGATAATTACCGGAGCGATAAGCCCACTTAACAAAGTGATTTTAAAACCAAACAACGCGAGTGTACCCATTACCCAAACAACAGCGATACCAATGATGATCATAGAGAATATTACCGCCCTGAATGAGCGGAAAAATAAGAACATGATAATGCCTGTAACTGCAGCCGTCATATAAAGGAACATGGACATTTCTGCGCGCACCTGCACGGCCACCTGAGAGCGCACATACGGGAGCCCGGCATAGCGAAGTTGTATGTTAGTATCTTTTGTGAATGCCTCGCCAACCGAATCGATTGAGTGTGTTAAAGCCAATCGCTTTACGGAATTCATCACCTCTTTTTGTACCGAGATGAGCATTCTTGTTGCTCCATTGCTTGCGTTGATGAGTTGTGAGAAGTACAGCTTTTGATTGCGCAGAACAAGAAGTAAACTGTCAAGTTCTGACTTTGATTTTATTTCTTTAGGGAAGAGGTCGGATAAGTAAAATTTTGATCTGGCAGTATCTTTTTGGATAGTCTTGAGTTGAGGTAAACTACGCACACCTGTTACGCCTGAAATATTTTTAAAAGCCTGATTGAGTTGGCGGAAGCGATTAAAATTATTGAGTTGGTAAAGCGAACTGTCTTGCAGGCCAATGGCAATAATGTTTCCATCCTCGCCAAACTGTTCTTTAAACTTGGTAAGAAAAACCATGTCGGGGTCATCTAACGGCACGGTGCGAGCGAAGTCATAACTCATCTGCACTTTCGAGGCGTAATATCCCATGACAATGGTGACCAGCCCAATGGCCACCATCAATGGCAGCCGAAAGCGTATGATTCCTAGCGCTATTTTATCCCACATAGTTTTACAATCTAGGCTGTTTGAAAATGACGCCAAAGCTAATGATTTTAAGGTTTCAGGAGCTACAATAGTTTGGAAATGTGGGGAGGTTTACGCAAGATATTCCATGCCTTGCAATGAATGTTGTATCGGTGAGGGTAAGGCGAAATCCGTCTTTTGATTATCTTTGATTACAAATGTTAAACTTATGGACATTCAATCGGAAAAATTATTAGTAATTGATCAACTCCTTCGGATAGAAGATATAAAAATAATTGAACAAGTACGCACACTACTTCAGAAAGAAAGCAATCCGATTGTAGGGTTCGATGCAAATGGTTTATCCATCTCTAGAACAGAATTTATCCAAAAGCTTAAGCAAGCAGAAAGTGAATATGAGTCAGGAAATTATCAAGCTATTGAAGAGATTGAAAGGGAATAGGAAAGCTGGTGATGAAAAAGTATTACCGTGTCGTGATTCCGCCAACAGCTAAAGAGTCTCTTCAAGAAATTGTTAAACACATAAAGCAAGATTCTCCAACGGCAGCAATAAAAGTT
>JANXRR010000128.1 GCA_025356795.1 Bacteroidia bacterium | reverse complement strand
CTTTTTTTTGAGCTTGAAGTTGCCCCACCGCAAAAAGGATCACCACCACCAATAGCTTCTTCATAATAACTTTGTTTTTTACAATTATAAAATTATCTAATTTGAGTTGGGTTTACAAACAGCTTGTTTAAATCATGTTCCGCGCCTTTAGTTCCAAGTATTTGTTTATGGTGTTAATGGTTAATCTTTCAGGAGATGTAAGCAACGCTTGAATGCCATTTTTCTGAAGTTCTCGTACGATTAATTTTTTCTCCAAGCTAAACTTTTCACCAACTGCTTTGTAATAGATGGATTGAATGTCTTTTGGGGTGGTTTCAATAAGAGATTTCATTTCAGTGTTTTCAAAGAAAACAACAACTAACAAATGGCGCTGAGCAATTTTTTTCAAAAAGGGCAGCTGCCTTTGCAAACTAAAAAGAGTTTCAAAATTGGTATAAAGAAACAATAAACTGCGTTGTGAAATTCGAACCCTGATGCTTGAATAGAGTGCTGATAAGTCAGATTCTCTAAAAGAAGTTTTTTGATTGTACAACACTTCTAAAATAGTGGATACCTGTTTATTTACTTTGCTTGCAGGTAATACGGTGTTTACTTTATCTTGAAAGGTTAACAGCCCTGCACGATCCGATTTTTTTATGGCAATATTGGAGATTACCAGGCTGGAATTAATAGCATAATCTAACAAACTCAAACCATTAAAGGGCATTTGCATAACGCGCCCCTTGTCAATTAGTGAATAGACTTGTTGCGAACGTTCGTCTTGAAAATTATTCACCATCAATTCAGACTTACGTGCTGTTGCCTTCCAGTTGATGGTGCGAATGTCATCGCCTGCTACATATTTTTTTATCTTTTCAAACTCAAGATTTTGTCCAATTCTTCTAATGCGTTTTATTCCGGTATCTACTAGCCTGTTGGAGATAGCAAGTAGTTCATAAGTTTGCATCTGTATAAAAGAAGGGAACACAGGAACTGACTTATTTTCATTGATAATTACCCTTCGTGATACGAGAGCGAGAATTGAGTTAATAAAAATATTGATATTCCCAAATTCATATTTCCCACGCTTTACGGGCCTTAAATTATACCTTATTGTTTTGCTTTGCCCAGGATTTAATTCAAGATTAAAACTCGTGTTTCTCTCTTGGAATTGATAGGGTATTTCATCCAGCACAAGTAATAACACTTTTATCCTTAATAAATTCTGTACATGCAAGTTGATTTCATTTTGATCACCATTAGATAATCGTTCCGGGCAATTTCGCTTTGCACCAATTCCTTTAGGTGATGAAAATAAAATTAGCAAGTCAGCTAATGTTGCACCTGTTAATAGTAAAACATAAGCTTTTGAGATCGGTAAAAGAAATTCAATGAAAAAGCTAACTATAAATAAGGTCACAGCTATTCCTAGCAGACTAAAGAACCGAGTCGAAAAATAGAGTGCTTTAAAGAAATGCAAAGTGAGTTGTGTTTTATATTAGCGTGGCACTTCAACTGAATTCACTAATTGCTTGATTACATCATCAATGTTCACCCCTTCCATTTCCTTTTCGGGCGTAAGAATAACCCTATGGCGGAGAGCAGGAACACTAACTATCTTAATGTCTTCTGGGGTTACAAAATCCCTCCCTTTGATTGCGGCAAAAGCTTTGGCAACATTAAGAATGGCAACTGTTGCGCGCGGTGAAGCTCCTAAAAAAAGAGAAACATTTGCCCTTGTTTCTTGCGCTATTTGAGCTAAATAGTTTACAACCTTATCTTCCACGTGTACTTGCCTTATCAATTGGCGCAAGAAAATGATTTGTTCTGCATTCACTACTTTTTCAATGCTTTCGATCTGTTTATTTAATTCGTCTTTTTGGTTGAATTGAAGAATTTTAATTTCTTCTTCTAGCGTAGGGTAAGTAGCTACGATTTTAAAAAGAAATCTGTCCAGTTGAGCCTCTGGCAATCGATAGGTGCCTTCTTGTTCAATAGGATTCTGTGTTGCTAATACCAGAAAAGGTTCTTGCATATAGTAAGTGTGCCCATCAGTTGTAATCTGTCGTTCTTCCATCACTTCAAATAGTGCTGCTTGGGTTTTTGCAGGGGCGCGATTAATTTCGTCAATCAATACAAGGTTAGAAAATATAGGGCCTTTGCGGAATTCGAACGCTGTATTTTTCGGATTGAAAATGGACGTGCCAATAACATCAGAAGGCATTAAGTCTGGCGTAAATTGAATGCGTGAAAAATCTGCGTCTATGGCCCTGGCCAATAGTTTTGCGATTAGTGTTTTGGCCACACCAGGCACACCTTCAATCAGCACGTGGCCCCTTGAAAAGATAGCGGCAATCAATAACTCGACAGTGTTCTCTTGCCCTACAATTACTTTAGCAATCTCTGTTTTTATTTTACTTACACTTTCGTGAAGGGCACTTAGGTCAATTCGGTTTTTAAACACTTCTTCCATTTAGTATAGATTTTATAATTTGAAATTTTCGATTTGTTGACTTAACTCAAGCAGCAAATGCTGTGGCAATGTTTTTGTGTTTTGTATAACTTTTATAAGTGCGAACAATTGTTGCGATTGTGATAAATTATTGCCTGACTTTTTTGAAAGTTGTTCAACAAACGCATCACTATAATCGTAAATGAGAAAATACTTGACCTTTACCTGATCTAAAAAATAAGATATTTTCCTTTGTGCAATTGCTTTATGGTCGTTAGCTTGTAAATACATATTGCCAATGGTGCTAATAAATTCCAATGATGTATTAGCTAGTGCTGGAATAATTGGGATAATTCGTTGCCTACGTTTAGCTTCGAAAAGTACAAATAGAATAAGGCCTATCACTGTCAGATAATAGGCCCATTGCAAAGACTCTTTACTTAAAATATACCGAAGGGGAGACTGTGACTCCATTCTGCCCAGTTGGTAATAAGCAGTCCACCAGGTTTTTCGGGAAGGTAAAAATGATAATGTTTTAGCGGCATAGTCATCATTATTGGCCGAGAGAAAGTAATTATTGGTAAAAGCTAGCGGTGTTGTGTTAAGAATGAAATATCCTTTGCCCCAAGGTATTCGTAGAGTAACAGGTTTGTTCCATGCGTTTGTTGAAATGATAAAGGCATTGGCATTAAGCGAATCTAAATTTGTAAAAAAGTAGGAAGTGTTTTCGGTGCGGTAATAATATCCTCTCTTTTCAAAATAGGAGATCAAAAACTTTAAATCTGTTGTGTCTTGCGTGCCCATGCCGGCAGGTTTAGCAAGTCCATCAAAGTAAACATCAATGGTGCTTAGTTTTAATGTATCGCGAAACGAGCCTGAGAAATAATGAGCCGAAAGAAAAGCATGCGACCCTTCGCTCACCTTTTGTAGCAAAACCGTTGTTGATTCCTTATCCAAATCTAAACCGTTGCTTATACTCATAATGTTATCTCCGGCTTTGATTGAATCTTTTAATTCGTAAAGAGTGAGGTTATTGTTGATTAATGTGTTGTCAAAAAAAGATTGTAGTACTTCGTTAGTAACAAAAGCACCAAATGGATTTTTATCTTTAGAATAAAAAGTAGGAGTCCAATTGATTGGTTTTGGTGCCACCATTTGAATAAAGACAAACGCAATAATTACAATCGTTAAAATAAGAATGTAATTTTTTTTTCGCTTCATTCAAGTTTTGATTTTAGCTCTTGAAAAGAATTCTTCACCTCTTCATACGTATTTTGGTTAATCTCAAAATGGCCATACCAAGCATAATCAAAATAATAACGAAGCTCTTGAAGGCGAGGAAGCGAAGCATGCACATTTACTTCCTTGAGGTAATCATCGTTAGTCTTGCCCGGCAGCCAGTGGATAACATTGGAGTCTGAAAGTTTTTTGAGTGAATACAAAAATGTAAGACGAACGGCATCTCTATATTCTTTTTTTTGAACTGAATTTTCTATCAGTTTATCAAAATCAAGTTCATGAATATTCTCCTCAGCAATTTTAAAATCAATCGAAGATGAAGCTGAATTACGATAGAATAAATCTTTAGTATCAATGTTCAATAATTTGAAAATCACCCACAGTAAAATTCCTGCGAGCAAGCTGTAGAATAAAATTTTACCCAATAGGGTTTGAGTGGTGTAATACAAAAATTTACCAATCATAGATAAAACCCAAACTAAAAACCGTTGCCAGGGGCTTATTCCTTCTTGGGGTCTTCCATATTGAAAAGCCGTATCAGCTTTAAATTTTTTCAACATCGATTGATCTATCGCTTGCTCATGAATGTGCAACGTATCGTTTGCCACTACATGTAAGGAATCGCCTGCTGCGTAAGCTGCAACGAGGGTGAACAAAAAGAGCAAGACGAGCCTAGTACGTTTCGTCATGTGCGGGCTTTGGCTCTTCAGGTTTTCCAAAGCTTTCCACTTTAGATAGCAATCCTCTTGATTCTTTTCTTTCCACTAAATTATAATATTGAAAAATTACAGCAATCACAACAATGCTTCTTAGCAAACTGCCTCCAAAAGTATAAAGCATGCTGCTAATCACAAGGCCAACTTGTTCCCATAGTGCTGGCTCTGCGCTTACATTTGAAATTTTGTGCGATCCAATTAGAAATGTAAAAACATATTGAGGAATGGTAAATATCAAAGCCATTACACCGGCTATAATTGATGTAACGATTATTAGCCCGCACGTACTCCACCATTTTTCTGATATCAATGTGAAACAGCGATTGAACGCTTCCCCAAAACTTTTGCCTTCTATGATAATAATAGGAACGATCAAAGAAAGTACTATGGAAAGATAAATGCCTGGTATAATTAAAATGATTGTTGCAAAAGTTAGAATGATGGCCACAAGAATGCCCACGCCAATCATCTTCACAAGATGTTGCTTTACGCCCTCCCAAATTTCTGATAAGTCAATAGCCTCAGGATTTTCTCTTATCTCGTAGAGCCTCATAAATTCGGTAATGACTATTAGCGATGACATGTATCCAAAAACTGAAAACACCATTGAAATGCCTAGCCACGAAATAGCTTCGCTTGAGAAAATGGCTAGAGGATTGCTCGATAAGCCTGTAGAAAGAATTTGTTTCTGGTAGAAACCATTAAATAAACCTTGGAGCAAAAAGAATGGGCCACTAATAAATATAAGACCCTTGGCGAGTGGGCTCAGATTTTGCTTTACGAATTCTAAAGTAGCATTGATTTTTGCACTAAAGTCGCGCGTTCTGCGCAGTTCAATTTTTAAGATCATATTTTTTAAATCGAAGTGGGTAAATAAAAAAGTAAAAGATGATAAATGTAAGTGAGAGCCCTATTATTAAAAACTTAACTCCCAGGGGCATAGTGCTATAGCGTGTCACAAACGATTCAATAAAACCTGCCACAATAAATAATGGCATTAAACCCATCACCACTTTTAAACCGTCTTTAACACCCATTTTAAATGAATCCATTCGGCTAAAAGTTTCTGGGAACAAAATACTATTACCCATACGCAAGCCAGCACCACCAGCAATTATGATAGCAGAAATTTCTAATGTGCCATGGAGCATAACAACCGCTGCGGAACTCAACAATATTTTTTGTTGATAAAACAAGGTAAAGAACGAACCAAGCATAATGCCATTTTGAAAAAGTAAATAACCTGTGCCAACAGAGCAAATAATACCGGCAGCAAAGGCCATAAATGAAACGCGTATGTTGTTGAATGTAATGGCGA